>NZ_JAZVJO010000028.1:0-1962 GCF_059453735.1 Peribacillus sp.
CACAGAATTTAGCTGGTGGACCTCAACTGGCAACCCAGTTAATCAAGCGGGCAGTTTACCAAAACAGCGAAATGTCGTTAAGATCCTCACTGGATTATATATCATCCAAAATGGCTTTGGTCATGGAAGAGGAAGATCACAAAGAAGGTGTACGGGCTGTCATGGAAAAAAGAAAACCCATTTTCGGTAAAAATAAAACTGCCATAAAATAAAAGAGGTGAACTGGATTGATACAGCCCCTGCATGATATACGTGTATTGGATTTATCGAGAGTGTATGCTGCCCCAGCGGGAGCCATGACACTTGGAGACATGGGTGCAGACGTAATACGCGTGGAACCGCCAGGCGGATCGGATAGTATGAGGGAGTGGGGACCTTTCATAAATGGAGAAAGTACCTACTATTTAAATGCTAACCGAAACAAAAGATCTATTACGCTCAATTTGAAAACAGAAGAAGGGAAGAAACTTTTTCTGGATTTAGTAGAAAAATCAGACGTCGTAATTGAAAATTTCAAGTCAGGGACATTGGAAAAACTTGGGCTGCATTATGATGTTCTAAAGGAACGAAATCCAGGTATCATTGTTTGCTCGGTAACAGGATTTGGACAAGATGGACCCATAGGTTCACTGCCCGGATATGATCCTGTTATACAAGCTATGAGCGGATTGATGGATGTCACAGGTGATCCGGATGGCGAAGCCACAAAAGTGGGGATACCGATAGCGGATATCATTACTTCGGTTTATGTTGCACTGGGCATTGTCGCTGCAATTCGGCTAAGAGATTTAACTGGAGATGGCCAATATATCGATCTATCTTTGCTGGACGTTCAAATCGCCAGTATGGCCAATGTTGCCAGTGCTTATTTAAATACTGGAATGATTTCAGTGCGGAAAGGCAATCAACATAATAATGTCGCCCCATATCAAGTATTCCAAACCGCTGATTATCCGATTATGTTATGTGCGGGAAACGATAACTTATTTCGGAAGTTATCATACGCACTGAAGCAACCGGATTGGGCCGGCGAGAAACGATATTTAACAAATGCGGATCGAAAGCGAAATGAAGATGAATTGGTTCAACAGATTGAAGAAGTATTAATGACCAAGAATTCAAGTGATTGGCTCGAGATTCTTTCAGAAGCTAAGGTTCCAATAGGGCGTGTCAATACTATTCAACAGGCATTGGAGCAAGATCAAATAACCGTCAGGGGGGGAATCGAAACAGTTCCTCATACTGTTGGCGAGGTGAAGCTGCTGGCAAATCCGCTTCGTCACAGCGGGTTAAATATCCAAACTAAATATGGCCCGCCCCAATTAGGTCAACATAATAAAGAAGTATTTGAAGAACTTCTTGGTATGGAAGCGAAAGACCTTTCCATAATGTCAGAAAATAATGTTATATGAAAAGAGTTGGTCTGAAGGAGGTGCTCACGGTGGAGAATGAAAAAGTAAAAAATAATTATTCGATGTCCTCCATTCATCGGTTGATACAAGTACTTCGAGCATTCTCAGCAGATTATCCCAAATTATCCTTGACAGAGATTTCAAGAAGAACGGATATTTCGATTTCGAGCTTACAACGTATTGTCAACACATTAGTATATGAAGGTTTTTTAGTAAAAGACGAAAAGACGAAAATATACAGCCTTGGTTTAGAGCTTATGTTCTTAGGACAACTTGTTGAAAAAAATGATGCGCTTCTATCAAAAGCTGTTCCAATCATGGAAGAACTGAATCAAGAAACGCAGGAAAATGTTTCGTTGAATATTATTGATGGTGACCAGCGGCGGTGCATCTATAACTTACCTAGTCGTCATGAATTGGCTGCCTTAACATTTGTAGGCAATACTTCTCCGCTGTATGCTGGGGCTTCTGCTAAAAGTCTGCTTGCTTTTCAAAGCGATGCATTTATTAAGAGTTATATAGAGAAAATAACTTTAACGAAAATCACAGA
>NZ_JAZVJO010000029.1:0-3830 GCF_059453735.1 Peribacillus sp.
TAAAGACTAGCTCCTTTTGCATAAGTACATATGGTCTTCCCGGCAGTTCAATCCCGATAACCTCTGATATTAATCCCTCACTTAAGTTAGCTGGAACCATTAGCCCCCGTTCCTTCTCAAGTAATGTTTCTTGTTCATAAAAGACATGGATATTTCTTGTGAAAAAACGCCATTTCTTAACATCATCTAGGGTAAATGTTCTTTTCATTCTCGCAATTTGACCAATAAAATAGCGATCTTCTCCTTTTTTCATCTCCATCGTCCCCAATTAATAAGAACGAAATTCTTTCCCTATGATATCTTTAGCAATCACCATTTGATTCGCTTGTGCGGTTCCATCACCTATTTCTAAGCCAATTACATCTCGCAATCGCTGTTCAAGCGGCATTTCCTTTGTATAAGCATAGTGTCCATTCAGCAATAAACATTCGTGAATCGCTTCTTGGCTGTATTTTGGTCCTAACCACTTAACTAATGCCGACTCCTTTGAATGCTTCAGACCTTGGTCACGAAGCCAAAGCCCCCGATATGCCTGCCACTTCACCATTTCTAACTGAGCAAAATGTGTAACAATGGGGAACGAGACGCCTTGGTAAGTAGCAAGCGGTTTTCCAAAAGAGTGTCTATTCTTCACATGTTCTATTGTTTCATCGAGACTTTGAGTGGCTGCCCCTACACACTGCAAACCAATTAATAAACGGCTGAGATCGAAGCCGTTCATTACTTGAGCAAACCCTTTATTCTCCAAACCGATTAAATTCTCCTCAGGAACTTCTACGTCATTTAAATAAATAGAACCCCTGCTTATTGGAATATTGCCTAAATCTTCATACCCTCTCGTTTCAACACCCGGCAGGTTTGCCGGTACGATGAAAGCACTTATCCCGCGGTTACCCAAATCTGGATTTGTTTTAGCGAAGATGATGAATGCATCACCTGACGTCGCCACGCTTATTCCAGATTTCTCTCCATTAAGGATGTAAACATTTCCTTTATGTACAGCAGTCGTTTTAATCCCCCCAGCATCAGTACCCGCTGATGGTTCCGTAATGGCAATTCCCACGATCTTTTCACCAGAAGATATCATTGGCAGCCATTCTCTCTTCTGATCTTCACTTCCATGATTCGTAATGATTTCTCCAATTAAGGCATTCAGCATGACGGCGTAGGTTAGATTGAAATCTCCTTTGCTAATTTCCTCAGCAGCAATCCCTGTTGTAACACAGTCGGCACTGCTTCCTCCATATTCAACAGGAATCCGAAGGCCATTTACACCCAACTCACCAAGCTTCTTCCACAAATGCTTCGGGGTGATCCCTTCACGATCCCACTTTGTATAATTAGGAAGTAGTTCTTGTTTCGCAAAGTCCTTTAGCATTTTGCGAAAATGTTCTTGTTCTTCTGAGAATGAAAAATCCATTATCATCACTCCTCCTTTGCCTATACTATTTGCAAGTATCATGCCAACCAAATACAGTGACGGAAACCAGTTCAACAAGCTCCATTCATTCGCATAAATAAGAGTTATCGCAATTTTGCGACACATTTATGCGAAAATTCAGATAAATATAAAAAACATACATCAACTATGCATTTTTATTGCTTTCAAATTGGTATAATGTGTTAAAATAAACACACATATTTTCTACTATTACTAACAGTTTAATGGCAGTATATTCATTGTTTTATGATAGGAAATTGTTTATAAGAGGGAGAGGAACGCCTATTATACATTGGTTTCGCCACTTACCGCCGATAAGCATGGATTGGTCAAACTGGACTCCGTTTATTCAGAATAATTGGTACCGTAAACATTATATGAAGTTTGTTTACCTGCTTCAGATCATCATTTTTCTGATTCCTTTTTTCTTTGAAACAAGTTTTACTCATATTACTATTTTTTATCTCACCCTAATGGGTATTTTTGTCTTCGTCATCCACGAATGTCTACACATTATTGTTATAAACAAAAAAGGGGATAGCTTAACAGTTAGCAGGACATTTTTTTGGCTGTCTACGAATGCAATCCTATCAAAAACGAGATTTTTGCTCTTTATGAGTTTGCCCATTATTGTGTTATCGGTAGTTCCAGCCGTATTGTCGTTCTATGTATTAAGCAATTTAAAAGCCATTCTATTATTTGTATGTTGGATAAATGCAGTAATGTCTTCCTCAGATATCTATAATTCGTTTTTAATTGCTAGTAAACCTAAGAAGACAGTTTTTTGCAGAGGCTATTATATAGTAAATAAAAGCTAATAGAATAAGCGAAAGATTCAGATCAATAAAGTAATCGTTCTGAATCTTTCGCTTATACATCGGTTGGAGAATCCCATTGATGTATACTTGGGATTATAGGAGAAGAACCCTACTATACTTTACTAATCTTTTAACTTGTACTTTGAAATTTTCCTGTAAAGACTGGCAATATGTATGTTTAATAGTTGAGCGGCCTGTGTACGATCTCCTTTTGTCGCCGTTAATGCACGTCTAATCGCCTTGATTTCAGCATTCCTCACTTCTTCATCTAAAGGTTTTAGAGAAATGGCCTGTTCTTCAGCTGAAATGGAAGAATTTTTTTGAATAGTTAACGAGTCTAAGGTAAGTGTATCGCCTTCAACAATGTTCATTCCTCTTTCAATATAAGCCTTTAATTCCCGTACATTCCCCGGCCATTCATATTCCAGCAGCCACTCCTGCAGCTTAAACTCGATATACTTTACTTCTCTGCCTAACTTATCATTAAACAAATCAATGAACGAATAAGCTAATGGAAGGATATCCTCTTTTCTTTGTCTCAGAGAGGGGATTTTCAAATCAAAGACGAACAATCGATAAAATAAATCTTGACGGAATTTCCCTTCATGAACCAGCCCTTTCAGGTCTCGGTTTGTTGCCGTAATTATTCGAATATCAACACTTTTACTATCCGTTCCTCCTAGGCGTTCGATCTCTCTTTCTTGTAAAACGCGCAGAAGCTTTCCTTGAGCTGGATACGGTAGTTCTGATATTTCATCCAGAAATAGAGTACCATTCTGGGCTAATTCAATTTTGCCGGGCTTCCCCTCCTTTTTTGCTCCACTAAATGCTCCTCCTTCATAGCCGAATAGCTCCGATTCAAATAACTCTGCCGGTATGGCTGCACAATTTACAGCTACAAATGAGTTGTTTTTCCTGCTGCTTAATCCATGAATTGCCTGAGCAAATAATTCTTTTCCCGTGCCGCTTTCTCCTGTTAAAAGAACGGTAGAATTACTGGTTGCTATTCGAGCTGCCAGTTCTTTAACTTGGTCAATCGTTTGACTAACACCCATAATTTCTTCAAAACTGTATAGTTTCTTGGGCAAGGTTCTTTTTTTCATTTTAGTTGCACCTATAGAATTCATAAATGAAATCATTTCGGAAACATCGATATCATCCTCACGAACGATCACACGGTATACATAATGATGATTGCTTTCTATGATTCTAACTAAACAAGCGTAGCCAAAAACAATCCCAAAAAAGACCTTCTTTCGGTCATACCAATCTACCTTTTGGACCATTTCTTTTATTGAAACTCCCACCCAATCGCTCTCGTTAATCGAAAAATGAGCACAAAAGTCTGGACAAGCACTCACTAGCTTGTCATTTTTATCGGTTTCAAGGAAACCCCATTCACTGTTACTTTTCCCTAAATAAAGTGCTTTCTTCATTTTAATCACCTATCAGTTCTGATTGGTTAAAATAACGACGACAACCTGCCCTTTAATTACTTCACTACCATTTTGATTAAAACAGGTAACTTTTTGTGTAATCCAATTTCTTTCCATATTAATATCAATAATCTC
>NZ_JAZVJO010000030.1:0-5695 GCF_059453735.1 Peribacillus sp.
TTGTCTTCCTAAGACCGCTTGGCCCTCCGACTTTAATCAATCGATTGATTAAATTTACTTCTCCTCTATATATTCATTCATTTTCTAAAATTTCCTTTAATTATTTTTCAGATTCCCCTACGTGATTATGTATCCACCTCAATTACTAATACCTATTTTATCCAATTGTAAACCTACATGCTGACTGACTTTATGTGTATAAATAAAAAAATGTCCCAAAAAGTCATTTTCCAATGACCCTTTGGGACAGTATCTTTTCCTATTTTAAATCTTCAACAGAATCAATATCCATATACTCAGGAACGACCAATCCATTTTTCGTTCCTTTTAGGTTTGGTCCCAGATCAATTATTTCATCTTTATAGGTATTATAAAATTCTAGATGTGTTCCTGGGAGCCATGCAGCCACCATTGCATCGGCACTGCCATTAGCTACCCCCGCAAACATCGGGCCTACTTCTACTTGACTTAATGTCACATCATAGCCGTTTTGCTCTAGAACCTTGCCAATTACGTTTGTACTGGCAATTTCAGTGTCCCATGCCACATAAACAAGTTGGATTTTTTCACCATTTCCAGCTTTAGCACCTTTTGTCCACTTGGCCACTTCATCTGGGTGTGCTTCTATCCATTTTTCTGCTGCTTCAGTTGAAGACATTCCTCCAGCAACATCGACCATTACTTCTTCCATATCACTTGTTTCCCAATAGAATTGATCAAGAATCGTATACGCACCAGGTGCATCTTGTTCTAGACCTTTTCGAACAACCGTATTAATATTTTCAGAACCGCCAAACGATTTTTTCGGATCGTCGAGATATTTCAAATCGTATGAAGAGAACATCCAGTGCGGCGACCACCCGGTTACAACAATAGGTTCTTTTTTATCTAGAGCTTTTTTCAATTCAGCAACCATTGCTGCTGAAGAACCTTCAATAAGCGTCCAGTCATCTAGCTGATACTCCTCTATTGCCGTATTCGTCAATTTCATTAATCCTGCTCCAGGTTCAATCCCGACAATTTCATAATCGACTTGAGCACCGATATTATCTTTATCCCCTGTTATAGCAGCTTCTTTAGAGATCATCGTAAAGATTGCTGTACCAACTACAAGTACAACCATAATGATCGAAATAAGTTTTCGGCTAATAATATGTTCATATGCCGGCTTACGCAGGTTTTGTGTAATACGATCGAGAACAATCGCAATAATAACAATCGATAATCCGGCTTCAAAACCTTGTCCTACATTAATTTGACTAACAGCCCGGTAAACATCTGCCCCTAGCCCAGGCGCCCCAACTAATGATGCTGTAACGACCATAGACAGAGCAAGCATGATGCTTTGATTGACCCCTGCTAGTATCGTCGGTGTGGCAATCGGAAGCTGCACCTTAAATAACTTTTGAGTCGTTGTCGAACCGAAGGCATCAGATGCTTCGATTAATTCATTTGGTACTTCTTGTATCCCTAAGTTAGTCATGCGTATCGTCGGAGCGATAGCAAAAATAAACGATGCGATGATTCCTGGTACTACGCCTATTCCAAAAAATAAAATGGCTGGAATTAAATAGACGAAGGCCGGCATCGTTTGCATGAAGTCTAAAATAGGTGTTACCACTTTTCTAACCGTTTTATTTTGGGCACACCAAATTCCAATGGGGATCCCAATTAAAATGGTCAGGAAACCTGATAAAATAACGATGGCAAGGGTTTGGATACTTGATTCCCAATAACCCAAGTTATCAATTAATAGTAAACTAATTAAAGTAAATAGTCCGAGCGGCCACTTACTTGTATAAGTAACCAATAGCGTTAAAATAACAATTAAAACAATAGAAGGACCTACACTCATAACATCCACTAAAATAGTTAAGAGACCTTCAATCGTATTGGTTATAAGTGAGAATAATCCAGCAAATGCAATCGTCATCCAATCCACTAAAGAATCTACCCATGCTCCTAGTGGGATTTTCGGTATATTCATTGAATTACTCACTCTCCAATTCATTTAAAGAATCTTTATTTCCCGCTAAAGCACCAATAACTGGCCCGCGAAGGACGATTCCTTTTATTCTATGTTCATCATCTATTACAGATATGGGTACTGACGAGGTTGAAATCACATCCATAAGATCAGCCAGCAGTTGATCCTCTGGAACCGTTGGGATATCTGTTGACATCACTTCAGAGATAGAGAGGTCATGTTCCATCGCTTGACGTGCTTGTTCAGCAGACAAAGCCCCTAATAACTTCTGCTTACGATCCACGACAAATATACTGGAATAACCTTGTTTACGCATAATTTCTAGAGCAACCCTCGGTCCTCTATCAACCGTTACTTTCTCTGGTCGAATCATCACATGGGATGCAGTCAGTACTTTCGATAGATCCACGTCTGCAACGAACTTCTCTACAAATTCATTGGCAGGATTCATCATAATTTGTTCGGGCGTGCCCAATTGAATCACACTGCCATCTTTCATTAACGCAATTCGATCACCAATTCTTAGCGCTTCATCAAGATCATGAGTGATAAAAATAATCGTTTTTTTGAATTGCTCTTGGATTTCAATTAATTCATCCTGCATATCTTTACGAATTAATGGATCTAGAGCGCTGAAAGCTTCATCCATTAACAAGATATCGGTATCACTTGCAAGCGCACGAGCAAGACCCACGCGTTGTTGCATACCGCCGCTAAGTTGCGATGGTAACTGATTTTCGTACCCTTTTAACCCAACAACTTCGAGTGCTTTGATTGCTTTTTCACGCCGTATTTTTGGATCAACTTTCTGAATTTCAAGTCCATATTCAGCATTTTCGACAATCGTTTTATGAGGAAAAAGAGCAAAGTTTTGAAAGACCATACTAATCTTCTTCTGTCTAACTTCTCTTAATCGAGCTGAATTCATCTTAACGATATCTTCATTATCAATAAGAATTTCACCAATCGTCGGATCAATCAACCGATTAAACATGCGGATTAAAGTTGATTTCCCACTTCCCGACAATCCCATTATGACGAATATTTCACCAGGGTATATTTCGAAATTCACATTATTAACCCCAACTGTATGTCCGGTTTTTTTCAAAATATCTTTCTTTGATTTACCTTGGACCAACAAATCAGCAGCTGTTTTTGGAGATTTCCCGAAAATTTTCGAGACATTTCTAACTTCTACATTTGGTTTCATTAAGTCACCTCATTCTAATAGTTGCCCAGATGATATTCGGTTATGCTGTATTTCCTCTTTTTCTGATGAATTTCACTATCCTTGCACAAGCTTATTCCCCTTACTAACCACATTGATGTTGGAACGTAATAACACCAAAGATGGACAATGAAGCAGCTAAAATACGCCAGCCCACTAACCACAAGGAAGAATAATTTTTCAATTCAGGATTATATTGAAAGTATAAAGTATGTGATTAACTAAGTTCTCCGGAGAGGGAACTAAAACAACTGAGGGAATTTTGCATATACAGTATGTTGAGAAAGGAATGAAACTTGGTTTCATTTATAGTAAAATTGCTATTGCCTAAAAGGAGTTTTCCACGCTTACACAAGGCACTGTGCATAGAGGTATAATTCCCATACGTATTAATAACCATCCGTATCTAATTACTTGAACAATTTTTGTAGGAAAAAACGATGTGATATGATAAAAGAGGAAACTACCTGCACAGCTAAACGAACAAAATATAAATGGGCTTTCACTACATATATCTGTGATTTCACACACATTCTTATACTAGGATAACAAAGTTTGGATGAAAATCCAAACGATTTACATCGGCAAAGCGGAAAATATATGCTTGGAACGTAATTAAACAACTCTTTACGGGTCCATTCAGCCAGTTTAAAAGTTCAAAAAGACGACACCTTATATCGTGTCGTCTAAAAGCTATTTTTTACAGACTTCGTTTTTTTACTATAAAAACGTATGAATTCCCTATCAATGTTTATTCACTATTTTCATTATATTTCTGATTAATTTCTTCTCGTGCCTCTTCAAAACTTTGATCAGCTAAGTTTCTCAAATCGTTCTCCACTTCTTTTCGTAACTCCATTATATGACTGTAGCGCTCACTCGTTTTATCAGATAAGAGTTGAAAAGCTGTGCGGCTGATATGACCCTCGTCTTTCAGCATATTAAGTGGTTGACGCATATTAAATTTCTCAAAGCTATTTGCTTCGCCCCATTCAATACCGAAACGAGGGATATTCTTACGCATCTGCCCGTAGCGTTGTGAGGACGCTCCATTCACGGCGTCTCTTTTCCATTCCTCCCACTGTTTCGCAATCTCTTGGGTTTTTTCTAGTTCTTCCTTCAATTGTTCTTGATTCTTTGCGTCTGCATATAATTCTTTTGCTGCTTTAGCTACTTCTTTCAGCTGGTTTTGAACGTCGACATCGACATCGAATCCAATGACATTTACTATCGGCTGGATATCCGATTCAGCCAGTTTTTTAGCTTCAGCTACAGGGTCACCATTACAGGTTTCCACGCCGTCACTAACTACATAAATAATATTGGTATTCTCATCACTGTTTAGTTTTTCTAAATCTTTTTTTGCTTCTGTCAATGCGTTCGCTAGAGGCGTAAAACCAGTGGGTATAAATTGATTCAATGAATCTTGCAAACTCGTTTGGTCATATGATTGCATGTCATAGACTAATTCATTACTTTTACACGATACTTTTTTATCTTTGTCTTCATTACTCCCTTTGTGTCCATAGACCCGCAGGGCAATATTTGCCCCCTCAGGCAGGGCGCCGGCAAACTCTTCGATCGCTTCTTTCGCCGTGTCCATCATCGTCTTGCCGTTCATCTTTTTCGCCATGCTTCCACTGGCATCCAGAATAATTTCTACGTTTAGTTTATCCTTAAATTGATAGCGTTCATCTTTGATTTCAGGATTGCCAAATGACTCGATCGCTATCTCATCTAACACATTTGCTGGATTTGGATAGTCTTCATGAAACAGTTCTAACGACTTCCACCAATATAGTTCAATTTCTTCCTCTGTTGGATTATCCCCAATTTTCGGGAGTTCTTTCAAAAGCGCCACCGCTTTGTTTTGTTTTTCCAACTCTAAATCAGAAAAATCTTGACCCGAAAATTCACCCGCAGCTGCATGGAAGGCTGCTCTTAATCTAGTAAACATTTTTATATTTAAAGTCAGAAAAAAACCCTGAAAGGCTTACAGCCAATCAAGGTTTGCTCAGGATTAATCTCTCTAGATACTTAATCCATGTACTTCTCAGCAATTTGTATACTTCTCTTTAAATTCAAGTCTGGGTATCTTCGATCTAGTCCGTATAGTAACTCTATATACTTTTTACTTTGCAAATTATATGCCACTTCTTCGAAAATCTCACTTAAAAATGAAAGCTCTGTTTTTGTACAGCCTTCAGCAAAAACACACCAAACATGCTCTATCCCATACCCTTCTCCATTTGAATACTTTTTTTACACTTTTGCGACACAAAATCATTTGCAATGTTAATAAAGAAAAAGCGGCACCTGCGTAAAGTGCCACCTAACTAAATCAATAAATAGAATACATTTTTTTCATTTATCCCAATCTAAAAAATCTCCATTAGAACTCTCCATACAATGAAAAACACGACCAAAGTCAGACCGCTGACTATTGTTTTTCCTTGAATTTTATCTTTCTTGTCTTTATT
>NZ_JAZVJO010000031.1:0-6090 GCF_059453735.1 Peribacillus sp.
GGGGGTCAATTTGGGGTTGGAAATGGTTGGCGGAGATAATTTTATACATACACTTAAATGTTTGGCACCGATGGGAAGAATTGTGGTCTATGGTAATGCCAGCAGTGAGCCGTATCAATTTGATCCAACAAGGCTTATGCGTCGAAATCAAACTGTGATTGGCTTTTTTCTGCCGCAAATTATGAGAAATCAAGATCTGTTAAGATCTAGCATGACTGAATTATATACCTATGTTGCTGCAGGAAAGCTAAAGCTGACGATTGGTGATGTCTTTTCTTTAGATCAAGCGGGAGAGGTTCATGAAGCGATGCAATCAAGAAAAACAAAGGGTAAACTGATTCTTGAGGTGAAAAATCACCGAAACTGCTTGGAAGATGTCTAGTGAGTGATGCAGTGTTCTAAGGAATACTTTTTATTTATGACCGTATAAATTACCTGCTATTCGCCCCATTCTAAGGTAGGCGGTAAAACGCTTGAAGCAAGAGTTCAGCAAAGAAAGGGTGTTCTAAATGAAAAGGAAGGCCAATGTCGACGGTGCTGTCAAAACCAGCAAGACACCAAAGCGCAATCAACGAGAAAATGAATATGCTAATGAATTTGCCGCTGATGAAAACCCAATGAAGGGTGCAAATCGGAATTCCAAGCATGGTCGTGAAGGAAAATGACGATAAAACAAAAGCATAAAGAAGCGGAAAAAAAGACGGAGTTACTTAGTAAAAGTAGAGAAGAGTTTGGTATGGAATTTTCAGGAGATTTGAATGCTGCAAAAATCTATGAGCTGCTTAATTCTGATAAACAAAAAAAATAGGGGTTTCGGCCATTATTGGCCAAAACCTATCCTATTTATTGGTTGAGAAGATGGCTGTTCCAACTCCTGATGGATCAAAATAAGCAAGCATAATACATTGGCCTCTATTGACTTCACCACTTTGTATATACTGTGATATATCGAAAGGTACTTCTTCTAGCATGGTATGCTTGTACAAATCTTTCTCTGTCAGACTGAGGTTGATAAAGTCTGTCCCAAGCCTGTTAGGATCCTCTAATACGGAGGAATAAACGGCTGACCGTTCCAGCTTGTTATATGATTGCTCCCACCAAGGCTTTCTAGGTTTGTATTTATGCGTCTTGAAATAATCATATTTCATTAACCCGAGAACCACATCAAAGTCCTCAATTTCCTTATCTCCAAGAAATTGATAGAGCCTGCGGAATAAATCTTCTAGTTGGTGGCCAATTCTTGACCAGCCCCTCTCCTCCCAATATGTCCCGAATTCTTGGAAGAAATCAAATGGTGACGGAAACACCTTTGTGACCAAATACTCCACCGTAGCATTCATTCGATGGTCGTTCCAGTATTTCTCCAACACGTCTTCCACTTGTTTTATACGAATAATGTCGTCAAATGGCAGGACATTATTTGCTAAGATTTCATAGGGTGCATGATCGCTGTAGATATACTGATGATCATTAGCACGAATGCGTAAACCCGTTCCCCGAAGCATCTTTAAAAAGCCAAGCTGCAGCTCTTCAGGCCGCATTGCAAATACATCGTTAAAGGTCTTGCGGAAAGAGTGGTAGTCTTCTTCAGGAAGACCGGCAATTAAATCCAAATGCTGATCAATTTTCTTTCCTTCTTTAACCATCGTTACCGTACGAGACAGTTTTTCGAAATTCTGTCTGCGTTGAACCAGCTCATTTGTTTGATCGTTTGTAGACTGAACGCCGATCTCAAACCGGAATAGCCCTGCAGGTGCATGATCATTTAAAAATTGAATAACCTCAGGTCGCATGATATCAGCGGTTATTTCAAATTGAAAGACGACGCCAGGGAGGTGTTCATCAATTAAGAACTGAAACATTTCCATGGCATAACTTCGGCTGATATTGAAGGTCCGATCAACAAATTTAATCGTTTTCGCACCATGATTCATCAAGTAACGAATATCATCCTTAATCTTTTCTCGGTCAAAGTAGCGCACGCCTACTTCAATAGAGGACAAACAAAATTGACAGCTGAATGGGCATCCTCTGCTCGTTTCAATATAGGTGACTCGCTTTCCTAATTCAGCACGATCTTCTTCAAATCGATAGGGAGAAGGGATGGATTTTAAATCGAGTTTCCCTATCTGTGGATGAATAACGTTCTTACCATCTCGTCGGTAGGCAATTCCACCAATTTTAGAAAAGTCACGAGCTCCATAAATCTCTGCTAAAAGGGACTTAAAGGTAATTTCGCCTTCACCAACTACGATGAAGTCTACTTCAGGTATGCGCTCGAGCCATTCTGTTACGTCATAGGTCACCTCTGGTCCACCGAGAATAATACATAGGTCAGGTTGAATTTTTTTTAGAGCTTGGATGACTTTAATGGTTTCTTCGATATTCCAAATATAGCAGCTGAACCCTATAACATCAGGTTTTTTTGAATAGAGCTCGCTGACGATGTTTAATATAGGATCTTTAATCGTATATTCAGCTAGCTGAACCGGGAATTCAGGTTCGGCATAGGCTTTTAAATAGCGAATGGATAAACTGGTGTGAATATATTTAGCATTTAACGTACACATAATGGTTTTCATAAACGTTAAGAAAGCTCCTTTCAATCCGTACACAACTTTGTAGCTAACGGTTTATTTTACCATAGTATGGTCATAAAGAAAGCTAAACTAACTTCAAACTAAACCGAAAAGTGTGATTTTTATTCAATCCTTATATAATAAAATGATAGAAGTTAGAGTGGGGAGAAAAAGACCATGGATTATAAGAAAATTAAACCGAAAAAAATATATGAGCAGGTTGCAGATGAAATTTTTGAAAGTATAAAAAGCGGACAACTTAAGCCGGGAGAAAAGCTGGATTCAATTGAGCGTCTGGCGGAAAATTTCCAAGTCGGTCGTTCTGCCATACGTTAAGCGCTAAGTGCGTTGCGTTCTATGGGGCTGATTGAATTAAAGCAGAATGTGGAGAAAGTACTGACTCATTTTCTGAAAAAGTAATAATTTTGGTCATGATATGAGGATTGGTATATATCAAAAAAATAGTATAATTTTAACAAATAAAAAATATTCTACTCAGATGATGAAGTGCTTTTTTATCTAAGTCATCAGATGACCTGTTGAATTATATGTACAATCAGGATGGAGGAATGAGAATGAAAGTGACCCTGTTTTCTACATGCCTAGTTGATATGTTTCAATCCAATGTTGGGAAAGCAACAGTAGAGTTACTTGAACGCTTAGGATGTGTGATCGACTTTCCGGAATCACAGGTTTGCTGTGGACAGCCAGCGTATAACAGCGGATATGTTAATGAAGCAAAAGAGCCTATGAAGCGGATGATCGAGACCTTTAAGGATGCTGAGTATATTGTCACTCCTTCAGGATCATGTGCAGCGATGTTTAAGGAATATCCGCATGTGTTTAAGGGCGATGAAAAGTGGGAGAAAAAGGCGATTTCTATTGCTGAACGAACGTATGAGCTATCACAATTTATTGTAGATGTATTAAAAATTGAAGACGTTGGAGCAAGACTTGAGGGTACAGCCGCCTATCATACTTCCTGTCATATGACACGTCTTCTCCATGTGACAGACGCTCCGTTTACATTGCTTAAACATGTGAAGGGGCTTGAAGTGGTTCCATTGCCTGGTGCACATAATTGTTGTGGATTCGGAGGTACGTTTTCAGTGAAAATGGGACAGATTTCCGAGCAGATGGTTGATGAGAAGGTGATGAATATCAACGGTACAAAAGCAGATTATCTCATTGGCGGTGATGCCGGCTGCTTAATCAATATTGGCGGACGTATTGAGCGAAAAGGAATGCCAATCAAGTCTATGCATCTCGCTGAAGTACTGAACAGTCGTTGATAGGTGGATAGATAAAAAGAAAAGGAGTGTAGCATATGCCAATGAAAATCGGCTCGGAGAATTTTAAAGAACGGGTGGATTCCGGGATTCAAAATGATTTTATGCGGGCAGCCGTATCAGGTGCTCAAGAACGCTTGCATGGGCGGAGATTGGCTGCTGCAGAAGAACTCGGTAATTGGGAGGAATGGCGCTCTCATGGTGAAGAAATCAGAAAGCATGTGCTGGAGAACCTTGATTACTATCTTAATCAGTTAGCTGAAAACGTTGCCCAACTTGGCGGCCACGTGTTTTTTGCCGAAACTGCAGAAGATGCAAACACATATATTAAAGAAGTGATACAAAAAAAGAATGGCAAAAAAGTAGTTAAATCTAAATCCATGGTGACAGAGGAAATTAATTTAAATGCAGCGCTTGAAGAAGTTGGCTGTGAGGTGCTTGAAACAGATTTGGGTGAATATATTCTTCAAATTGATGATCATGATCCGCCTTCCCATATCGTTGCTCCAGCACTTCATAAGAATAAAGAGCAAATTCGCGATGTGTTCAAGGAAAAGCTGGGCTATACAAAAACGGAAAACCCAGATGAGCTGACCGCTCATGTTCGGGAAATTCTTCGAGAAAAGTTTCTGCAAGCTGATATTGGCATAACGGGCTGCAATTTTGCAGTTGCTGAGACGGGGTCTATTTCGTTAGTGACAAATGAAGGAAATGCTGATCTTGTCACAAGCCTCCCTAAAACACAGATTACTGTAATGGGAATGGAACGGGTGGTTCCTACTTATGAGGAACTTGAAGTCCTTGTTAGTCTTTTAACAAGGAGCGCCGTAGGCCAAAGACTTACGAGCTATATCACGGTATTGACCGGACCTAAACAAGTTCATGAGGCAGATGGACCAGAAGAGTTTCATTTAGTCATCGTTGATAATGGACGTTCTAAAATTCTTGGTACAGAATTTCAATCCGTTCTTCAATGTATTCGCTGTGCTGCTTGTGTGAATGTTTGTCCGGTATACCGGCATGTAGGCGGGCATGCATACGGCTCAATCTATTCAGGACCAATTGGAGCGGTTTTATCACCTCTTCTCGGCGGTTATGAAGATTATAAAGAACTTCCATATGCTTCTACCCTTTGCGCCGCGTGTACGGATGCTTGTCCAGTTAAAATTCCTCTTCATGAACTTCTCTTACTCCACAGGCAAGTAATCGTTGAAAAAGAGGGGAAAGCCCCCATATCAGAAAAGCTGGCAATGAAGGCGTTTGGTTTAGGTGCTGCTTCACCTAGGCTCTATAAATTTGGTTCGAAAATTGCGCCATCTGCAATGAGTCCGTTTACAACGGGGACAAGTATTTCTAAAGGACCGGGTCCATTAAAAGCGTGGACGGAAAGCAGAGAATTTCCAGCGCCTAATAAGGAACGATTCCGTGACTGGTTCAAGAGTCGTGATAAGGAAGGGGAAAAATCATGACAGGTATAATACACAATCGAGATGTATTTATGAAAAATATTGCCCGTCAATATGGAAGAACTTCAAAAAAAGAAGTGAAACGGCCGGATTGGGCGTATCGACCACAAGATGAGGTAATGAAATCAGCATCCACCGAAGATCTCTTATTCGTGTTAAAGGAACATTGTAAGCGGGTTCACACAGACTTTTATCAAACAAGTGTATCCGATCTCCCAACTACACTACGGTATGTGATCAACGAATTTGGCGGAGGACGGATTATCCTCCCAAAAGATAATCGATTTATGGAATATGGACTTTCAGAGTCAATGGCAGATCATCATGTGGATGTATGGGACTATACAAAGGGAAGAGAAAATATCAAGCTTGCTGAAAGAGCCAATATCGGTATTACATTCAGTGAAATAACCCTAGCCGAATCAGCTACGGTCATATTATTCAGTGACTTTAATAAGGGAAGAACGGTTTGTATGCTTCCTAGAACTTATATCTCTATTATTCCAAAAAGCAGTATTGTGCCAAGGATGACACAAGCAGCACAACTTATTCGGCGAAAAGTAAAAAATGGTGAGATCCTTCCTTCCTGTATAAACTTTATTACAGGACCGAGCAATTCAGCTGATATAGAAATGGACCTCGTTGTCGGGGTCCATGGACCTGTAAGAGCAGCTTACATAATAGTTGAAGACAAATAAAGCCAAAAAAAACCTCAAACTCTTGAGGTTTCAGTTTGTCGACAAAAGAGGTCAGGAA
>NZ_JAZVJO010000032.1:0-7809 GCF_059453735.1 Peribacillus sp.
TTATCTTGCAGCATGTAAAACGGTTATTTTAACCAATATCTGTATATTCATGGTGAAGTGGTTTCACTTATTTTTTCCCTTTCGGTACAGATTATCCGCTGTTAACACAAAAAAAGACAAGCTTCACAGCTTGTCTTTTTCTACTATGTATTTTATTCTTTATCGCCAAATGCAAACATAATTTCTGTTTCACAGGCAACCTCACCGTCTACAGTGGCAATGGCTTTGCCTTTCCCTACTGAACCGCGGATTCGAGTAATTTCAACTTCTAAGCGAAGCTGATCGCCAGGTACAACTTGTTTTTTAAATCGGCAGTTATCGATTCCAGCGAAAAATGCGAGACGTCCCTTGTATTCCTCTTGACGGAGCATAGCCACTGCTCCAACTTGAGCTAATGCTTCGACGATTAATACACCCGGCATTACTGGGTAACTCGGAAAGTGTCCATTGAAAAATGGTTCGTTAGCTGAGACATTCTTGATGCCTACTGCTCTTTTTCCATCTTCAATCTCTAGGATTCGATCAACCAATAAAAATGGGTAGCGATGCTGTATAATTTCCTTTATTTCCATAATATTAAGCATAAATATCCCTCCTCAGTCAGTTCTTCACTTTCAGAATACCATGAAAGAGACTGACATTCAAAAAAGGCATACGCCGGTTAGAGCTGCTTATTCCTCTTTATTAACAAGATCGAGAATATGAGTCCAGGTCGATTTATCAAAAATCTCCATAGCGTCTCCGCCGCCCATTACACCATATCCAAACATGGCTCCTAATATAACGGCTACTACAATTAAAAGCACGACAATCAAAACCCTCAGCCAAATCGGCAGCAGTCTGATTCTAATGCGCCTATTTGGTTTCGTTTCTTTTTGAGCTTCTAGCTCTTTCTTATATGTTTCTCGGGTCATCGTTTTTTCTTCCATACTGATTGGCACTAGCTCCTTTTAATCAATTTGGTTTAGTTCGAAACCAGTTACCGAATTCCATTTACTAAGCCGGACATTTGGTCAGCCATTGAAATCGCTCTCGATTGAAATTGGTACTGGCGCTGAACATTTATTAAATCGCTCATCTCTTTTGAAAGGTCCACATTCGAATTTTCGATTGAGCCTTGTGTGAGAGAAATCTTTTCACGCAGGCCACCGTTCAGCGTATCAAAAACAACATCTTCTTGTACGTCTGCATCACTTGGAAAACTCATTAGATTTCCGCTGAGTTTTTCCATGAATTGTGGTTTCTTTATTGAAATAATTCCTAAATTGAATGTCTGAACACTGCCATCGTCTTTAGCAGCAGACAACTGACCATCTTTTGAAATAACAAGGTCCTTAAGGCTGCCGGTAATGATAATTGGATCTTGAAATTCATCCAATATTGCATTTCCATCCCCAGTAACCAGCTTCAATTCATCAGGGTTCCCTGTGGGCGACAAATAAAAAGCACCATCTCTTGTATAGGCAGTACTTATCCCTTTTTCATCCTCTGTACGTACCGTGAAAAACAAATCCGGCTTCGTAAATGCCGCATCCAAGTCACGGCCGGTTGACTTTAACGTGCCTTGTGTAAGCACCTGCTGCGCTTGACTCAATTTAGCGCCATTGCCTTGGCGGATTCCGTTCGGCGTCAGTCTGCCTATTTCAGAAGCTGTATCCCCCATATTATTGAACTGTTGAACGAGCAAATCATTGAAGCTGGTTTCGCTGCGCTTAAATCCCGTTGTATCGACATTCGCAATATTATTGCCGATATTATCCAACTTATGCTGAAGCTGGCTAAGTGTATTTGTTGCTGTAATCATCATACGATTCATTGCCATTCTCCTTTTTTCTTATGTTGGGCGTGATCAGCCTAGCTTACCAACTTCATTAACGGCTTTATCCATGCTGCGGTCATATGCTTGAAGCATCTTTTGATTCGCTTCAAATGAACGATACGCTGCCATTAGATTTGTCATCGTCTGTGATTCATCTACATTTGAGCCCTCAATCGCACCTTGATTGAGCGTAAAAGATACTTCTGCTTCATTATATGCATCAGTTAATTCGTCCTCAGCAGCCCGAAATAAGCCGCCTCCTTCTTTAACAAGCGATTCAGGGTTCTCAGCAAATGCAATGCCTAACCGGGCAACTGCTTGATTGTTCTCCGATATGCTGCCGTCTTGATCGATGGTGAAGTTATCACTGTTCAATTGGATACGCTCATTATTCTGATTCAATACGTAATTTCCTTCAGACGTGGTTAAATACCCTGTTCCATCAAGAGTAAAATTACCGTTACGCGTATAACGCATTTCACCGTTGCTATTTTCCACAACGAACATGACCGTTCCCATCTTACCGTTTGCATCCGCAGGTATCGTTCCGTTAATTAGAGCGATATCCGTTTTTAATTCAGTTTCCTGAACATCACCTTGTGAAAATAAGGGCGTTACTTCCTGAACATACACTCCTGTACTTATTGAACCGACATTTTTATTAATCGGTAATTGTAAGGAGTTATCTGTTGCCACGGTTTTACTTTCCATCCGCTGCAAAAGCATTTCAGGAAAAGATCGTATACTTGACTGATCTGCTTTAAACCCGGTAGTGTTTGCATTAGCTAGATTATTTGTCAGCATTTCGGTTTGGCGCTGCTGCGTGAGCATTCCGGAAGCTGCTGTGTAGAATCCTCTTAACATCCCATTCACTCCTTTTTCTGAGACCTATTTACTTCTGGTATGGAATCGTAACTTGAACACATTCTTCTCCGATACTTTTTTCTCTACTATACATATCGGCAGTTAGCAGATGAAGTTTATCGAAACAACAGAAATACGAATAGATGTTTTCTCTAAACAGGACAGACATCGTAAAGGAAGAAAGTTAATGGTAAAGGAATGATGATGAAAGTGACTGCTATTCAAACAGGGTCCTGGACCCATCAGCGGTCCCCACCAAGGAAGGTGTTGGATGACTAATGAATCCGTAAGGACCCTTGTGCAATCTTATGTTATCCGAATTTATGTCTTGGCAGCTTGTCCATATTATCAAGCATGATACCTGTTCCGATTGCCACACAGTCCATTGGCCGTTCTGCAACAAGTACAGGAACTTTTAATTCTTCCGCCAGCAGTAAATCAATCCCGTGCAGCAATGCTCCACCGCCTGTTAAAATAACGCCGCGGTCGATAATATCTGCGGAAAGTTCAGGTGGAGTCCGTTCAAGCACACTCTTAGCAGCTTGAACAATCACTGCAATCTGCTCACGAAGTGCTTCTTCAATTTCCACGGAATTAACAGTGATCGTTCTAGGCAGTCCAGACACCATATCGCGCCCGCGAATATCGATTTCTTCATTGCGAGAACCCGGGAAAACGGTTGCTACTTGAATTTTAATATTCTCTGATGTACGCTCACCAATTAATAGCTTGTATTTGCGTTTGATGTATTGCAAAATTTCATTATCAAACTTATCTCCAGCCATTTTTATCGAAGACGAGGTAACGATATCACCCATGGATAGTACGGCAATATCCGTTGTTCCTCCACCGATATCAACAACCATATTGCCGCTCGGTTGGAAAATATCCATTCCAGCGCCAATAGCTGCAACTTTAGGCTCTTCTTCAAGGAAGATTTTCTTACCGCCGCTCTTTTCAGCAGCTTCTTTGATTGCTTTTTGCTCAACAGATGTAATATTTGTCGGGCAGCAAATTAGAATTCTCGGTTTCGAAAGGAAACCCTTTACATTCAATTTATTAATGAAATGCTTTAACATTGATTCCGTTACATCAAAATCAGCAATAACTCCATCCTTCAAAGGTCGGATAGCAACAATGTTTCCAGGTGTACGTCCTACCATTTTCCGAGCTTCTTCTCCAACCGCAAGAACACGATTTGTATTCTTATCAATCGCCACTACTGACGGTTCATTCAACACAATTCCTTTACCTTTAACATGTATCAGAACATTCGCTGTTCCAAGATCTATTCCAATATCTCTAGCAAACATTTTATAAATCCTCCTTGAATCCTCATAAAAAAAACCAACTTCTGTCCTAATTAATTATTTTATCACACCGTATTGTGTAGAAGAAGTAGGAAACTAAAAAAACGGCGGAAATTGTCATTTTTTTATATATTTTCTAGTTTCTTGGGATTGTTATACACTCATCTATTGATGAGTCTTTCCTAAATCGCCCAATTATGTGTATGAAAAACAAAAAACCGGTGTCGGCTGTAAATTCCAATGTAGTCTCTTAAGAGAGTAACACTTTTTTCTAAGCGTTCCCATTTAAAGATACCACATAAAAGAAAATCACTTTGCCTGTTCCGGTTTTTCTGTGACATCGTTTGTTCTCTTCAGTCTTTCACCGCCTCACTTTACAATTTCTTCTTCTCGATCTGAACGCTTATATTTCAGCTTAGTCGCTTCCCCTCCCCGTAAATGACGAATCGATTTATGATAATCAAGAATATCTTTTACCAATGTGGCCAGCTCGGGATTAATTTCAGGCAGCCTTTCTGTCAGATCTTTATGAACCGTACTTTTCGATACCCCAAACTCTTTCGCGATAACGCGAACCGTCTTCCTTGTTTCCACGATATACTTACCAATCTTGATAGTTCTTTCTTTGATGTAATCGTGCACACCACTCGACCTCCCCAAATTGGATGTGAGAAGTGTGAAATGAGATTCGCTTCCGACTATAAAAACAATCGCTGCCTCAATAATTATCAATAACGTACACTTCAACTGGATTTATCAATTGTATTAAACGATTCCTCACCTCAAACACTCTCAATGTACGGGTTTGTTTCAGTTTATTAGCTTGGTTAACGATATATGCACGATTTGGGCAATAAGGACAAGGTCTTATAAAACTAAATTTATCCGTTCTATCTTTTCAAAGAGTCATTCGACATAATTTCAACTATTTCCCGAGAAATTTGTAAACTATTAGCAAAAAAGAATGTCATTTACTTATAGCCCAAATGAGGGTAACTATCCTCCTTTCTTAAGTCTATTTAAACAGCTGTTCCATTTAGACCATATTTGTGAGGAGAGATACTAAAACAAAAAAGAAGGAACCTGTCCTTTTTAGTAGACAGGTTCCTTCTTTCAGTTGTTGTACATGCGGGATACATGTTGGTTTTGATCTATTTTAATTATTTTGGTTACCAGTTGTATCTTCTTCATCTTGGCTTGTTTTATCATCGGTTTTATCTGAATCAGGAATATCTGTCCCTTTTTCTAAATCCGAGTTTTCTTCTGCCGGTACAGCATCTTTGTCAGTGTTATTGCTTTCAGCTTTGGTGTCTGAAGGGATGCTTGTCAGTTGTTTATCCATGTAATCAATTGGATTTACAGCTACACCATCTTTGCGGATTTCAAAGTGTACATGAACGCCAGCGTCTTCATTGATTAGGCTTTGTCCGGCAACAGCAAGCTTTTCACCTTGCTTCACTTTGTCTCCTACTTTCACTTCGATATCTTGAATGGATTGATATCGAGTCACTACACCATCTTCATGTTCCACTTCAACAAGATTTCCATTTAAAGAATCGTCTTCAACTTTCGTTACTTCACCACTGATGGAAGCAACGACGTCAAATGCTTTGTTGTCTCTTGCAGCAACATCGATTCCTTTATTCGGCTCATATCTATTGTTGTAATAAACGAGTGCTGCTTCTTGTTCTGCTTTGTCAGCATTTTTATCATAGAAATTTTTCTTAATGACCGTGGCTGAAGCGTCCGCTACTGGCATCTTAATCGATTCAAGTTTGCTGTTTACCTCAACGGAAGGCTGATTAAAGTCCTTAGCCGTTTCTGCCGTTTCCTTGTCTTTCGCATTTTCTGCAGTTTGGTTATCGCTATTTTGATACCAAAACGCA
Source organism: Peribacillus sp. (assembly GCF_059453735.1). NCBI lineage: Bacteria > Bacillati > Bacillota > Bacilli > Caryophanales > Bacillaceae > Peribacillus > Peribacillus sp. The sequence goes on from NZ_JAZVJO010000032.1 coordinate 5,880, forward strand.
GCAGACAAAATAATAGCGGCACTTGCAAGATAAATAGCTGGCATTGTCCAACGTTTTTTTAGTATTCGTTGGAATCTAGATTTTTGAGAAGTATTCTTTTCTTCCTCTCTCATTTAAATCACCTCTGCAATCATTGTGAACAAATTCCAGAGATTATATACCTGTCTCATATTATTTTTTAGATTTATTTTTTGTTAACTTGTCTGAATTTATGCATAGAACATTTTACCAGGGGTTTTTTAAGCAAAAAGAGAAATTCCCATTTCCACTTTTTCCTGATAAACTATTGTTAATCTGACTCTTAAAGGAAGTTTTTTAAAATGAAAGCATTTTTACGTATTGTTCTTTCCATTATTCCATTTCTTTATATGGCGCTCATTTGGTATATGTCTAGTAACCCTGATGATTTAATTCTTGATTTGCCTTCCTCTGCTACAGACCGGTTCATCAAAGAAGCTCTTCATCTAATCGAATTCGCCATCCTTTATGTATTATTTGTTGTGGCTCTTGCGGTTAATCATAAGCTCACAGCCGCTGCCAGTCTAACTGCAGCGATTATTGCGGGGCTTTACGGGATTATCGATGAACTCCATCAATCCTTCGTTCCCGCTCGCTCAGCCACCCTCATAGACGCAATAAAGGACATTGTCGGTGTTTTGGCTGTTTATTTTCATATTCAGTATCATTACTTTAAGCACCATAGAGGATTTTTAACAGTTATTGAAAGAATCCTGCCTAAAAAACAACGAGACGTATAACAATAAAATGTCCCTCCACTTACTCGAGTGGAGGGACATTTATTATTTTTTAGCCGTTACTGTATTGAGCATAGTGGCGGATGATTGGATCTTAACACCCTGATAATAGTATTGCACGATTTCTTTATAGTTTTTTCCTTCTTCAGCCATACCGTTGGCTCCATACTGACTCATTCCGACTCCATGACCATAGCCTTTCGTAGATATAAGGATTTGATCTCCCTTGCGTTCCCAGGTGAAATCCGTAGAGGACAAACCTAATTTTTCTCTAATTTGCTGTCCAGTTAGTTTTTTTCCTCCGATTTCAACACTTGCTACCCGTTTCCCTGCTGTTCGACTCTTCACTGATCCGACTGTCTCTCCTGTTGGCAGCTTAACACCCAGCTTGTTTTCAAAGTTTGCAAGAGGAATCACTGTCTTATGATGAAACTCTGGTGATTCTTTATCCCAAGGGCTTGAGACACTTTTTAAATAAGGATACGGACTGCTCCAATAATCTTCTGAGTTCTCTGTGTACCCATTGCTTGTTGAAAAGAAGGTTGCCGTTATCGGTTTGCCATTATAGGTTAATACTAGACTTTCGGTTTGTTTGACTGCTTGTTTTACTTTTTTGAGGTTTTTTGAATAGTTCGTTCCCCAGCTTTTCTTTAGTTCAACTTCGTCCTTGTAGACTTGGTGCAGGACTGTATCTGTAACGTCTGCTCCCTTAGGCACCCCTAATCGGTTCCCGCTGACCAGCTGATTCACAATGTATGTTCTTGCCGCTAAGGCTTGTGCTTTTAATGCCTCTAATTCAAATTTTATGGGCATCTCAGCTGAAACTACCCCTACCAAATAGGTTTCTAGTGGAATCTCTTGAATTTCTTCCATAGATGATCGATAGACAGCCACATCAAACTCTGGTGCTGAATCGACTTTCTTAGCTTTCTTTTCACCGTTTTTCTGTTCATTTAAATTCTCCGCTAGTTTTCCGTCTGAAGTATCTGATGAAAAGGGAAGTACAAGTACGGCTGGGATGATGATAACTACAAACGCTACTACTAAAAATAGATTGACCATCGGTTTAAATGCTTTCAATATCCATATGCCTCCCTATACAACCTGTAGTGATTTACGTAGTTCTTGACCAAACAATTCGTTCTTCCCTCCTAAGACAAGTGGTTTCTAGTCAA
>NZ_JAZVJO010000033.1:0-5510 GCF_059453735.1 Peribacillus sp.
AGTGCGGCTTGTTTTTGCTTGTGGTACACTTAGACATGGATTCTTTCATAAGGAGCTGCAGGCATGAAAAAACGATTTGGAATTGATATTGATGGCACAATTACGCGGCCAGATACGATGGTACCTTATCTTAATAAAGCATTTAATATGGCGTTAACGTATGAAGAAATTAATACATATGATTTAAATCCGTTTGTGGATGTTTCTCCCTCGGACTTTGCTGCTTGGTTTCATGATTCGGAACCGAAGATTTATTCGGAATCTCAGTTGGTGGATGGTGCAAGGGAATGTTTGGAGAAATTCGAGCAGTATGCGGATCTTTATTTTATCAGCGCTCGCAGACAAGATCTGATTGATGTCACCGAAACATGGTTTTCAACGAATAAACTACGCTATCACCAAATCGACTTAATTGGGTCACACGACAAGATAGAAATGGCTAAGAAACTCAATATTGATTTGTTCTTCGAGGACAAGCATGACAATGCTGTAACGATTTCCGAGGAATGTCAGATCCCTGTGATTTTGTTTAATACCCCATATAATCAAGGTCCAGTCCCAGAGCAAGTTATTCGCGTCAATCATTGGTTTGAAGCCCGTAAATGGGTAGAGAACTGGCTGAAGGACACCAAAATGCCTGAATGAACAAGTCATTCAGGCATTTTTTAATTTTTCACTAGTACGCTGCATTCTGGACAGCGGCCGTATATTTCAAACTTATGTCCGGAAACTTCATAATCCTGAAGATTTTCTTTAAGCCCATTCATCGGGCAGGCATCAATTTCTTTTGTTTTCCCGCATCCCATGCAGATAAAGTGATGATGATGGTCCTTATGTCCACAGGTAAAGCGAAAGTGCTTTTCACCGGCCAAGTCCGTCATTTCAAAAATACCTAGGTCCACAAACAATGATAAATTTCGATAAATCGTATCAAAGCTTAATCCCGGATAGTTTTCCTTCATTTTCTCCAGCACGTCTTTTGCCGTTAAGTATTTATCACTTGCCGAAAAAAATTCTAACATCTCTTCGCGCTTACCGGTATGCTTATAGCCTTCTTCTTTCAATATTTCCATAGCTCTAGAAACATTCATATGCTCACCTCATTATGCAAACCGAGTTTTATATTTATCGAACAAAATCGAAGCAATAAGTATTAAGACAGCGATGAGCACAATCGTTCCGCCCGGCGCCAAATCTAGATAATAGGATAAAACCAAACCACCGATGACAGAGATTTCTCCAAAGATAACAGAATAAGTAATCATTTGCTTAAATCCTTTTGCAAAACGGAGACTTGCTGCAACAGGGATGGTCATTAAAGATGACACCAGGAGAACACCTACAATCCTCATGGATGCAGCAATGACCAATGCGACCATAACGATAAAGATAAAATGAATCGCCTTCACCGGCAAACCTGAGGCTTTAGCGTGTTCTTCATCAAATGATAATAAGAAGAGTTCTTTGTATAAGAAAAAGAATATAACGACTACACTTAGTGCAACCCCTGCAATTAACCATAAATCTGCACGGCTAACAGCACTAACACTTCCGAATAAATAACCGAAAAGATCGGCATTAAAACCATCAGCAACGGAAATAAAGATAGCGGTCAGTCCAATTCCGCCCGATAAAATAATAGGAATGGCAAGTTCCTGATAATTTTTATAAACACTTCTCAATTTTTCAATAAAAAGCGAACCTCCAACAGAGAAACCCATCCCCAGATAAAGTGGATTTAAGCCCGCTAAAGAAACAAAGCTTTTTTCCAATAAGAGGCTGAATGCAATCCCCGCTAGGGCAACATGGCTCAATGCATCGGCAATCATTGACATGCGCCGCACGACAACAAACACACCAATCATAGGAGCCAGTGCTCCGATGATAATCCCCGTAAGGAATGCATTTTGCAAAAATTCATAGTCCAGTATAGCCGAAATCATTGATTGCCTCCACCTTATTCATGATTATGACTGAGGAGCTTTATGTCATGGCCATATACCTCTGATAGCTCCTCTTCAGTCAATTGATTATATTCAGTCGCATCTCCGTGAAAATGCAGAGTTTTGTTTAAACAAGCAACGTGCGAAACCTTATCCGACACAATACTAACATCATGTGTCACTAAAATCAGGGTGATTCCTAGTTGTTTATTCATCATTTCGAGCATCTCATAAAATTGATGCACATTCTTTGAATCAACACCAACAGTCGGCTCATCCAAGATCATTAAGACCGGTTCACTAACTAATGAACGGGCAATGAAAACTCGCTGCTGTTGACCTCCGGAAAGCTCTCCAATGCTTCGATGCTGGAAATCCAGCATATCGACTGCTTCAAGTGCTTTTTTCACTTTTTGTTTATGTTCTTTTGTGATGAATTTAAATAAGCCGATTTTTTTCGTTAACCCGCTTTGCACTACCTCAAAAACAGTGGCTGGAAAACCAGTATTAAATGAATTTGCTTTCTGTGACACAAAGCCTACCTTTTGCCAGTCTTTAAAATCCCGAATATTTTCACCAAATAAAGTGATACTCCCTTTTTGCAGCTTATTTAAGCCCAGAAGCAATTTGAGCAGTGTTGACTTCCCTGATCCGTTTGGTCCAACAATCGCTAAAAAAGCACCCTTTGGAACATCCAGGGTAATATTCTCAAGAACTAAATCCTTGGCATATTTAAAAGAAAGATTCTTAGCCTGTACAATTGGCTCATTACTATAATTATTCAGATTGATCACCTTTTTTTAAGAATCATTACGATTTACTAAAATAGTATAACGGAAGCTGTTGTCGTTGTAAAGGTAGTTGGCCTGTCAGTAGGAAAAGAATCCTCCTATTCATTTTGGTTCAACAATCAAGCTGTACATTCATATGTTAAAAAAGAGAAAATGAGGAGGTACCAAATGAAATTATTTGAAACGATGGTTAACCATAAAATCAACCGGATCCAACCATATGAATTACTCTCCATTGCTGCTCAATATAATGTCCAGCTGACTACTAAGCAGGCAGAGGATATTACGACTATTTTAGCAGGGAAAAATATCAACATTTTTGACAGCGGACAAAGACAAACTGTACTCGAACAAATTTCTGCGGTTGCTGGAAAAAAGACGGCTATTCAAATCGAACATGTCTTTAATCAACTGATTTCTAACTTCTAACATTAAAAAAACAGTAACCAAGATTGGTTACTGTTCTACATTTACTGCTGATTCATAATTTTCGTCAGCAGTTCTTTGTCATACTGTTTGTTCTTGAGCATTTCAATTTCAAATTTATAAGGAGCTTTTTTATCTTTTTTATCTTCACCGACAAATGGAGTTTCTAAAATTTTAGGTACCATTTGCAGCTGTGGATGATGGACAATATAACTCAATGCATCAAAACCAATATGACCAAACCCAATATTTTCGTGACGGTCTTTTCTCATGCCGGTAAGATTTTTACTATCATTGATATGAAGGACCTTAAGACGGTCAATACCAACAATCTTATCAAATTCATTTAAAACTCCGTCAAAATCTTCGACAATATTATAGCCTGCATCATGAATATGACAAGTATCAAAACAAACGGACAATTTTTCATTCAAATGAACGCCGTCCATAATCATCGCAAGCTCTTCAAAGCTTCTGCCGCACTCTGTCCCTTTTCCAGCCATTGTTTCTAAGGCAATCTGGACATTATGCTCCGGCGTCAGTACTTCATTTAAGCCTTCGATAATCCTTTTAATTCCTACGTCAGAACCTGCGCCTACATGAGCCCCAGGATGAAGAACAATTTGTCCCGCTCCCAGTGCTTCAGTACGTTCCATTTCACTGCGAAGAAAATTAACACCTAATTCATACGTCGCTGGATTTGTGGTATTCGCAATATTTATGATATACGGTGCATGAACAACGATTTCTTCAATACCGTTCTCAGCCATATGTTTTCGGCCTGCTTCAATATTTAAGTCCTCAATGCTTTTCCGTCTTGTATTTTGCGGTGCTCCTGTATAGATCATAAACGTATTTGCTCCATAAGAAACGGCTTCTTCACTTGAACCTAGCAGCATATTCTTCCCGCTCATCGAAACGTGTGAACCAATTTTCAACATACGTAAAACTCCTTCAGTAACCTATTTCTTTCTTTGAAGACGGCGTTCGCGTTTTTTGAAGTCTTCTACTTCACGCTGATGTTTCTTTTTATAGCCTGGCTTAACCTTTGTAGGTTTTATGCCGACTCTTTTCGCCTTTTCATCGATAACACTTTCAACTTTTTTACGTTTTTTACGCTTATTACGATCGCCGAGTTTTACGAATTCATCTTTGACTAGATCAACGTCACTAAACGTAACACCCATTTTCTCTAACTTATTAAGTGCATCTTCATCCGGTGTATCGTAAATGGTAGCAGCAATCCCTGAATGGCCTGCACGGGCAGTACGGCCAGTACGATGGATATAGAAATCAAGATCTGGCGGAAGCTCGAAGTTAATGATATGGCTTACCCCTTCAATATCAATACCCCTTGCAGCTAAATCTGTTGCTACAATATATTGAAAATCAAGATTGTTAACCTGTTTCATCATTTGCTTACGCTCACGAGGCGTTAAATCTCCGTGAATTCTTCCGACACGTAATCCTTTTTCAATCAAGGAATCTGCTACTTTATCCGCCATTTTCTTTGTATTGGTAAAAATAATACCAATATACGGATTATATTTAACAATAACATCATGCAGTAATTGAATCCGGTCACGATGGCGCAATGGAATCAGAACATGTTCAATCTTCACTGCAGTTGCCTGATTAGGATCAACTTGAATATGTTTAGGATTTTCCATGTATTTTTTAAGGAATGGTTTCAATTTATCTGGAATTGTTGCAGAGAAAACAAGCATTTGAAGATCTTTAGCCATTTTAGAAGCAAAACGGTCAACATCTTCAATAAAGCCCATATCCAGCATTAAATCTGCTTCATCGATGACCAGCATATCCGCTGTATAGACCAGTAGTGCCTGCTCTTCGACTAAATCTTTAATTCGGCCGGATGTCCCGATAACAAGCTGAGGCTGTACTTTTAACTTATCAATCATTCGCTGTTTATCTGTACCGCCGATATAGCTTTTGATCTGCAAAGGGGCATCCTCGGGGAAATGTTCCGCAATTTTAAGTGCTTCTTTATAAATTTGAGTAGCTAATTCACGTGTAGGAGCAGCAATAACAGCTTGTACTTCTTGTCTAGTTGGATCAATTTTATGCATAATCGGCAGCAAATAAGAGTGCGTTTTGCCTGTTCCTGTTTGTGACTGTCCGATGACACTTGTACCTTTTAACACGGTAGGAATGACACGGTCTTGTATTTCGGTTGGTTTCGTAAAGCCCAACTCGTTCACAGCTTCAAGCAGATAGCTCTTTAATTCGTATTTATCAAATTGATTTTGTTTCATGAGAAAACTCCTTTATCAACAAAGCGTGCCCTTCGGTCGCTCTGGCATGTCCTATTAGTATAATAAATGATGGA
>NZ_JAZVJO010000034.1:0-3226 GCF_059453735.1 Peribacillus sp.
AGCATCTGTTCCGAATGTCTTCATTTGGTCTTTAATATTGGCCACCTCTGGATACAGCTGTAAAGTAACCTGCTCCAGTACATTTCCCAATCCTTGACATACATTTTCATAACTATTTTCCCTAATAGCCGAAATCATACCAGGAATATCAGGATGATCCATTTTTGCAACCTGTAGCCGTTTATATATATCGGCTGTAGATACGCCAATTGTGGGCTTGGCTAAAATAACCCAGCATTTTGGCGGTGTGGGAAGATGTGTGATTTTTTCGCCACGTCCTCTGGCCAAAGCCGTGCCTCCATATACACAAAACGACACGTCTGAACCAATTTCAGCACCGATTTCAGCAAGCTCATCCATGGAAAGTCCTAACTTCCACAGTCTATTTAACCCTCTTAATGTAGCAGCAGCATCACTGCTTCCACCTGCAAGTCCCGCCGCTACGGGAATATTTTTCTCTATTGTAATAGAAACACCTTTGTTAATTCCATAACGTTCCTTTAAAATGAATGCAGCTTGATATGCCAAATTCCGATGATCATCCGGAACGAATCGATTATGAGACAGAATTTGAATGTGGTTCCCTTTTATTTCTTTTAGCTCTATTCTATCGGCAAGGTCAACTGTCGTCATGATCATTTCTACCTCATGATACCCATCAGGCCGTTTGAAAAGCACATCCAAAGCCAAATTAATTTTAGCCGGGGCTTTTTCCATAAGCTTCAATATGTCCACCTACTTTAACGTTCTTAAAAGTTCTTGTCCTATTCTACCATATTTGTTTATATTCTAAAGGTTTTTTCATCGTATTTACAATGTATTGAAGCGAAGAATACCTATAGAGGAGAAAAGAACTGCAGGGAGAAGGGGCCGTTTCTCCTTGTTAAAGAGTAACTATGCAACTTATTGCCCGTTGTTCGGTATATTTTTTACATAATAAAAGGCCAGACTCCTTTATTACAATGTAAGCATAAATGGATAGTGCTATACATTGGAGAAAGAGCCTGGCCCATTTCGAAGGACAGCATGATTCATTTTAGTGAGATTTTATTCTTTATCCACCATTTGACGTTGTGCTTTTTCGATTGCAAGCTTTACCATGTTCCCAGCATCACGGGCCCGGATTCCTCCCCAACCCTCTTTCTGGACAACATCATAAAACCCAAGTTCTTTAGCCAATTCTTCTTTAAAACCCTCTGACATAATCCCTTTTTTTCTACTCAAGCGAAACAACCCCTTTCACATGCTGTCACATATCTAGTGTTTGTTATATACACTATTTCATGACTACTTGTTTTATCCTGTACTGGTCATTTTTGAAGCTTTAGACAAATCAAAAAGCAGCAAACATATTGTCTGCTACTTCCTCTAAGTTACATCTCTTGTTGTTTGTTTAAAAAGGTTAGTTCCACGGCTTCCGTTAATACATCCGCATAGCTGTAAGATACTCTTTCAAATGCATTTTCATCTTGGTCGAGTTCAATTACAAATACAGCCGGATAAGTTTCCGCCAAAATTCCAAAACGTTCTACAGTCTTTCTTCTTCCACCGTTTGCTTTTAAAAGCAATCTTTTACCTAGGTTTGAATCAAGTGCAGTTTTAATATCAGCTAAAGTTTTTGGCATTTTCGGTCCACCTCACTAAATATAGTATATCACAAATTGTTAATATACGCAAACAAAATAATAAATTATATCAGCAGTTAAAAATGTAGTCAATATATTTTTAACTTAATTCCGCAAAAATCGTTAACATTTTTATTATCTCCTAGTAATTGAAAATATATGTAAACGAACTATTCATTATGAAAAATGCTGAATTTTCGCCACTGAGTGCTTTGTCTACTTCCTTGGTCGAAAAAATCCGGTAGTGATCATGGATATCCGAAATTTCAAACAGTAAAAGCGAGCTGCATTCTTTCAAAATGCAGCTCATCATTCTTCTTGAAAAGGTTTAAAGGGAAGTCCTGTTCGAAGCACTCCTTTTGTTTCGATTCCACCTAACCCTTTTTTGCCTGTTAAAGTATTGCGAAGAACATCCCATACATGAAGATTCTCCATATAAGTGGTAAAACTCACCTTGCCGACAATATATACAGGATCAAGCGCATGAATATTCACGCGCGAAGGAGAACTTGCATAATTGGCGCCTGCTTGGATGAGAGATTCAAAATGGGATTGACAAGCACCTGCGAAAATCACTAATTGATCTAGATGAGATACCTTCTTTCTCGCCTCTCGAACGGTTTGCACAAAGTCCCCGGAGTGACGATAGGCATTGATATCTGACATCGGTCCTTTTGCTTTAGAGTAAGCATCATGTCCTGTGACAACAAGGATATCTGGACGGTAATGGTCCAATAAGCTGCCAATTCGCTGTGGCATTTCCTTTTCATTACAATAGACGCCATTCACCGGTATGCCAAATTTCTGGTAAAGATCCAGACATTTCCGAAGATAGGAAGCATCTCCATCTACATGTAGCACTCTGCCCGGAATTTGAAAGTATTCACCGCTATAGCGATACCCATTACTGGATTGATAACCGCTTTTTTGTTGCTGCAACTCTAAATCCTGCGTTAATAGACGGTATGATTGTTCTTGGAGTGCTTCATTTGATCTTTGTCGAACATTTCGCTCATTATCATTTATGATCATTAAATCTTGAAAAGGTGCGTCTGCGATTAGCCGGATATCTTCCCCATAAAGAACCGCTTCACGTCTGCCGTTATTATCACGGATATCAATCACCCGAAACAACACGTCGCATTTATAGGAAAGTCGACCGACAACATCGTTTATATGAACATTCATTGCTCCACCCCATGAGAAGACTTATTTTCAGCCCACCCTAGATTGTTTTCTTTCTTAAGTTATGCGAATGCTTTATGAATGGTGAAAGTAAAAAATGATGGTATATCTTATGCAGTAATGCGTTCTCTAATCGCTCTAATCCAAAAAAAAAGCCGGATGCAGGGATATAGAACCCCTTTCCGGCTTTGATTAGTAGTAGTGCTTATTTGAAATTCGGCAATAATGCATCACTCAAGCGTCCAAATTCCTCGATGCTTAATGTTTCCCCTCGCCTAGTTGGGTCCACTTCTGACGCCTTAAGAGCGGCAAGGATCATTTCCTTTTTCGCTGTGCCCTCTGGCAACTGACTTGTTAAGTTGTTTAATATCGTTTTTCGGCGGTGTGCAAAGCTTGCGCGGGTCACGACGAATAAA
>NZ_JAZVJO010000035.1:0-7199 GCF_059453735.1 Peribacillus sp.
AGACCTTCTACTTTTTCATTTTTTCTGGGCGTATGATCCCATTCTTTTCTTTGCTCCGGTGGGCTCCTATGCTTCAGATCCCTTCGATCCGTAAACTTGAATTAAAGAAATGAAACAAATGATTCAATCTTTTCATGATAAAGAGCTACGAGTGATTATGGACGTGGTTTACAATCACGTCTATTCGGTTGAGGACTCTTCTTTTAACAAACTAGTGCCAGGTTATTATTTTCGATACCATAACGGTCAATTAGTGAACGGGACAGGCGTAGGAAATGATACGGCCTCAGAACGGATGATGATGAGAAAATTTATTGTTGATTCTGTTTCGTATTGGGCAAACGAATATCACTTGGATGGGTTTCGTTTTGATTTAATGGGGATACATGATGTTGAAACGATGAATCAGGTACGCCAAGCCTTGGATGACATAGATCCAAGTATCATTCTCCTGGGGGAAGGATGGGACTTGCATACAACGCTGCCCGCAGACCAAAAAGCGAACCAGAAGAATGCCTCCTTAATGCCAAGAATTGCTCAATTTAATGATTTTTTTCGTGACAGCTTGAAGGGAAGTACGTTTGACACGACCCAAAAAGGCTTTATCAGCCATTACCCCGGTCTTGAAGAAAACATAAAAAAAGGAATTTGTGCAAGAAGCTATGACCATAGTACAGCGACGTTTACCAGCCCTAGTCAGGTGGTTACTTATGTAGAAGCGCATGATAATCATACACTTTGGGATAAGCTCCAAATTACGAACAATGATGTATCGCCGTCAATTCGTAAGCGTATGCATCGTCTTGCTTCCGCTATCCTCTTAACCTCTCAGGGTATTCCTTTTCTTCATGCAGGCCAGGAATTTATGAGGACAAAAAGAGGAGAGGGAAATAGTTATAAGTCACCGGATCTCATTAATCAGCTTGATTGGAGACGGAGTGCAGAATTTGCTGAGGATATCAAATACATGAAGGGGCTGATTACGCTTCGCAAAACCTATTCGAGTTTCCGATTGGAATCGTATCAGTTAATTCATCAGAACTTACACTGGATCGAGGCTCCGGCCAATGTCTTAGCATACAGATTGTCCGGTCAACCACATGAATTGGTTGTGATTCATAATAGCAATCCGTGGGAAGTAGATGTCACCTTGCCCTTTAAAGGGGATTGGTCGGTGCTTGTAAATAGTGAAAAAGCTGGGGTAGAAGTCATTGCAATATGTAAAGGAAGCTCTGTAAAAGTATCAGAAATCAGCACGCTTATCTTAAAAAAAGAATGAACTTAATTATGAGTTGTAAAAATCAACCGTCCCAACTAATTGGGGCGGTCGATTTTTATGCTGATTTAGTTGATTGAGCAACCAATTTCGCTTGTGGAATCTTCCATAGCTCGGTCCATTTTTTAATCGACGTAATGATGATGATTAAGCCCAATACCAACATAATGATGGAAAGAACCCCATTGATTACACTATATCCTGCTGATGCTGAATTCAGATACACGTTCTTAACCATCCAGTATCCGGCCACATTCACGGTTACGTATAGGTAAGCGAGCGGAATCAGGCAAGTAAGGATATACCAGCGTTTATCAGCAATTTTCAGAATAACAGTCGTACCAACAATTAAGCCGATCGATGCCATCAACTGATTAGAAACACCGAAGAGTGCCCAAATCGAGCTGATATCTCCGGAGTAGAGTAAGTAGCCCCAGACGAAGCAAGCTAATGCGCTGGCAAATAGATTACCAGGCAGCCAATCAACGCGCTTAAGCGGTTTATAAAATTCGCCGAAGAAGTCTTGAATTAGATAACGGGCAACGCGCGTACCTGAATCAATGGCGGTTAGGATAAAGACCGCTTCGAAAAGGATAACGAATTGGAAGAAATAAGAAGCTAAGTTCTCAAACCATGGAATAGCCGTGAAGATATAGGTCATTCCAACAGCTAAGGTAACCGCCCCGCCTGTTCTTCCTTCTAAATCCATGCCGATTTCGTTACTTAGCTCAGCTAAATGAACAGTTTGCATACCTAGTGTTTCAAAAACCTCAGGAGAGGAGTTGATGGCAAAATAATCTCCGGGCTGTAAGGCAACTGCAGCAATTAAGGCCATGATCGCAACTAAACATTCTACAAGCATCGCCCCAAATGCGACTGGTTTAATATCACTCCAGCGATTTAGCATTTTAGGTGTGGTTCCTGAACCAACAAATGCATGAAAACCGGAAATAGCTCCGCAAGCAATTGTTATTGAAATAAAGGGCCACACGGGACCAGCTACAATAGGACCGCCGCCATTAATAAATTCGGTAAATGCAGGAAACTGAATATCAGGATTAACCACAAATACACCAATGATTAAGGCAATGAAGACACCGATTTTCATAAACGTACTTAGATAATCACGAGGTGCCAGCAAGAGCCACACTGGTAATGCGGCTGCAAAAAAGGCGTATATTGGAAGAATAAGGGCTAATGTGCTTGCTTCAAGGGATAAGAAATCTCCAAATGCTGTGTTTTGAATTTGTGGTCCTAAAACAATGCCGACCATAATTAAGACGAAACCGACAATGGTTGCCCACTTTAGGTTTCCAGTGAGTTTATGGTAGATACCTACGCCCATAGCAATTGGAATTGTAATTCCGACGGCAAATGTTCCCCAAGGGTTATTTTCCAAGGCATGAAGCACAACCATAGAAAGGCCGGCCATTGTAATGGTAATGATGAAGAGCATAGCTAGACCTGTACAAAAACCGGCTACAGGACCTAATTCTTTCTTAGCTACCTCAGAAAGAGACTTTCCATCTTGACGCATTGAAGCGAATAAGACGACTGCATCATGCACTGCCCCGCCGACAACGGCCCCGATTAACAGCCAGAGTAATCCTGGCAAATAACCGAATTGGGCAGCGAGAATGGGACCAACAAGTGGACCTGCTGCTGCGATAGCAGCAAAGTGATGTCCGAATGTCACCCACTTATTTGTTGGTACATAGTCCTTTCCATCCTCAAGTGTGTGAGCTGGCGTCGGAATAGAATCATTGAGCTTTAATACCTTGGCAGCCATAAAGGTACCGTATAAACGATAGGCAATTAATAAGATACAGATTGAACCGATTACTACTGTAACTGCATTCATTTTTATCCTCCCCACTATTGTTGTAACGTCATTTCACTAAATAAAAACGCCTACATTTAATTTTCACTTCAAAACACTGGTTGAAGGACTTCACCTGAAACAGTAAGAAAGCGAGTATGACAATAATTCCAACTCTTTCAACCATTAATGGCAGTAAAGTAATCAAGTTATCTCTTTTAACATCCATAGTCTTTTCTATCAATTTTAACTAAATAGTGGTATTTTGTCGATTCTAGTTTTTTTATTTATGTAAATAGTCTTGTTTAACTTTAAAAGTATCGTGGTAAACCTTAAGAAAAAGCAGCATGAAGAAATGTACATAAGCTAGGCAGAGGTATTGTTTTAGAAGAATGATAGAGGGAGGATTATAACAGAATGAATAATAATCATAAAAATAGTAAGGATCAGCAGCTTGAGTCGTACCGGGTTGATGATGCTGGCACAAAGTTAACGACTAATCAGGGCTTGCGTGTTTCTGAAGACGAACACTCCTTAAAAGCGGGTGAACGGGGACCGACATTAATGGAGGATTTTCATTTTCGTGAAAAAATGACTCATTTTGATCATGAACGGATTCCAGAGCGGATTGTTCATGCTCGCGGATATGGTGCCCATGGTTACTTCCAAGCCTATGAATCTATGAAGGAATACACGAGCGCTGGTTTTCTTCAAGACCCATCCATCAAGACCCCGGTATTTGTACGCTTTTCAACCGTGGCAGGTTCGCGTGGTTCGGCAGACACAGTTCGTGATGTAAGGGGCTTTGCGACAAAGTTTTATACAGAAGAAGGGAATTATGATTTAGTTGGAAATAACATTCCGGTATTTTTCATTCAAGATGCTATTAAGTTCCCGGATTTAGTCCATTCTTTCAAACCAGAGCCGCATAATGAAATACCGCAGGCACAAACGGCTCATGATACGTTCTGGGACTTTGTAACGGCTAATACAGAGACAGCACATATGGTTATGTGGCATTTGTCCGATCGGGCTATTCCCCGCAGCTATCGAATGATGGAAGGGTTCGGTGTGAATACATTCCGTTTCGTAAATGAACTTGGGAAGTCTCATTTTGTGAAGTTTCATTGGAAACCAAAACTAGGGGTCCATTCTCTCGTTTGGGATGAAGCCCAAAAACTGGCTGGTAAAGATCCTGACTTCCATCGCCGCGACCTTTATGAAGCAATCGAGATGGGGGAGTACCCTGAATTTGAATTAGGGGTTCAACTCATTAAAGAAGAGGATGAGTTTGCTTTTGATTTTGATATTTTGGATCCAACGAAACTTTGGCCGGAAGAAATCATTCCAGTTAAAATTATCGGAAAAATGACACTGGACCGTAATCCGGATAATGCCTTTGCTGAGACTGAGCAAGTTGCTTTCCATCTTGGAAATGTCGTACCTGGGATAGACTTTTCAAATGACCCAATGCTTCAAGGACGTCTTTTCTCTTATACGGATACACAACTCTCACGCCTTGGCGGTCCAAATTTTCATGAACTTCCGATTAATCGCTCGATTGCCCCAGTTCATAATAACCAACGTGACGGGATGCACCGCATGGCGATTAATAAAGGACAGGTCAGCTACCATAAAAATGGATTACAGGCTAATGCACCTGAGCCGGCTTCGGCAGAAGAAGGCGGATATGTACATTATCAGGAAAAGGTAGAAGGGCGAAAAGTTCGAGCTCGCAGTGAGAGCTTTAAAGATCATTACAGCCAAGCCATTCTTTTCTGGAATAGTATGACGGAAGTGGAGAAACAGCATATTATTGAAGCCTTCCAGTTCGAAGTAGGAAAACTGAAAAGCAAAGATATTCAGCAGCGTGTAGTCGATATGTTTGCAAATGTTGATTTCAGAATTGCTAAGGAACTGGCTTTAGCAGTGGGAGCATCTGTACCTGAAGCAGGCAATGTTCCAGATGGCAGCCCAGCTTCAGCTAGTTTGAGCCAAGAAACCAGCGTGAAGCTGCCGAATACACGTAAAGTGGCTGTATTAGCTGATCACGGTTTTGATTTTGCTGAGTTTAATCAATTAAAAGCAGACTTAACAGGAGTAGGAATACTTGTTGAAGTCGTGAGTAAAAACTTAGGGGCAATCCTTAGCAGCACTGGAGAGGAAGTTCCTGTTGATCACACATTCCTGACAGCAGATTCTGTCCAATTTGATGCAGTTTATGTTGCAGGAGGGAAGGATGGGGTTGCTAACCTTCTGGCTAGTAAGAAAGCTCCAACCTTCCTACTCGAAGCATATAGTCACTTCAAGTCTGTTGGGGCTGGCACAGATGCACTCGAACTATTAACAGCAGCTGGCATTACATCACAAGATCAAGCTGCAGGCGTAATAGCAGGCTCTGATCATAAAGCCTTTATTCAAGCAGTAACGCAAGCGCGTCATTGGTCAAGAATCGTATAAAAAACGAAAAAAAAGAGGCAGTCCCCTGCACACAGGGGACTGCCTCTATATTTTTGTTTATTTTTCTGCTTTTTCCTCAAATAATTTTACAACTTCAACAATAACTTCTACCGCTTTAATCATGTGATCTACGGAAATAAATTCATATTTTCCGTGAAAATTTTCCCCGCCTGTAAATATATTGGGTGTTGGCAGTCCCATATACGAAAGCTGTGAGCCGTCTGTTCCACCGCGGATGGGTTCGATAATTGGTTCAATGCCAAGGTTTTTCATCGCTTCAGCGGCTATTTCGACAATCTCCATCACCGGTTTAATTTTGTCTTTCATATTGTAATATTGATCCTTCATCTCCATAATAACGCGGTCCGCTCCGTATTGTTCCTGGAATTCAGCAACCGTTTTTTCAATAAATTGTTTTCTTTCCGCAAATTGTTCTTTGTCAAAATCACGGATAATGTAGTGCAGAACCGTTTGTTCCACATCGCCATTGATTCCAGATAGATGAAAGAACCCTTCATAGCCTTCAGTCATTTCTGGAGCTTCGTTTACAGGCAGACGGTCGTTGAATTTCATCGCTATTTTTGCTGCATTAACCATCTTTCCTTTAGCAGTCCCAGGATGAATATTGGTTCCCTTGAAGGTGATTTTTAAGCCGGCAGCGTTGAAACTCTCATATTGAAGTTCGCCCAGCGGCCCTCCATCAATCGTATAAGCATAGGCTGCTTGAAATGAATCGACATTGAACTTGTGAGGTCCTCTTCCAATTTCTTCGTCGGGTGTAAACGCTACTCTAATTTTTCCATGTTTTATTTCAGGATGTTGTATTAAATAGTCCATGGCCGTCATAATTTCTGCAATTCCAGCTTTATTATCAGCTCCAAGTAAGGTAGTACCATCTGTCGTAATCAACGTTTGGTTCTGATAGTCAGCAAGGTGTGGGAAATCAGTTGGAGAAAGGATAATGTTTAATTCACTATTAAGGGTGATGTCTTTTCCATTATAATTTTCAACAATTTGAGGGTTAACGTTTTTCCCGGTAAAATCCGTTGCTGTATCGAGATGAGCTAAGAACCCAATCACGGGAACCTCCTTATCTGTATTACTAGGAAGTGTGGCCATAACATAGCCGTTATCATCAATCTTTGCATCAACGAGGCCAATCGTTTGCAAATCATTAACCAGCTTGTTGCCGAGAATTAATTGTCCTGGTGAAGAGGGGCATGCAGCGTTCTCTTCATCTGATTGGGTATCAATTTTTACATAAGATATAAACCGTTCCATTAATTCGTTTTTCACTGTACCGTCAGCTCCTTGAAAATTAGGTTGTTTAATTTTACCTTAAAGGAGAAAGACGATTGTGACAAGTTCTTATATCAGCTTATTCCATAGGAAGCAAAATAAAAAAGGGAAGGTCTCATCCCTTTCATTCCGTACCTCTATTAGCATTTTTAACACATTTCATGGATTTTCTACTTAAATTCACCGTTCGAACGGATTTGTTGGAAAGAATTTTCTTCGTAATCCCCTGATTCGAATTGATCTCCATCTAATCTACTCTTGAGTAGCACATGTTTCCATTTGAGCATCGGACTAAAACCCAAATTAATTTTAGTGAAAGACCGTTGATTTAAGTATTGGCGTGAA
>NZ_JAZVJO010000036.1:0-2084 GCF_059453735.1 Peribacillus sp.
CTCTGCTGCGTAAAAATATTGAAAAACCGCTTGTTATATTAGGGGGTTTCAAAAAAAAGGAGGGGGGTTTTGTGAGCGGTGCAGTAAAAATTTCTGATTTAGAAAAACAATTGATGATGAGAATAGATACACACGATTTAATTGAGGTCGATAAAGTAAAACGCTATATATCGCTTGTTAAGCAGATTAGAAAATTACAAACATCGATAAATAAAGACGGTGTAATGATGACAACTAAGAACGCAAGTCAAGAATTTATAAAAACAAATCCAGCGATAAACGAATTAAATAAGCTGACGAAAACCTTAATTGCTGTCGAGAAATCTATTAAATTTGAATTGATGAATACACCTGTTTTACCAAAGAAAAACGAAAAGGATAATGACGAAGCAGAAGTCAGTGATCTTTATTGATTCATCAAAAGTATGTAGAAGCCTATATTCAATCTTGGCGAAATGGTGAAGTGATTTTCAACAAAGAACGTATTGATTTAGTTAAGCAGCTGGAAACTGAAGTCCTCACTCGTGAGGATATTTATTTTGATGAAGAACAGATTGAACACTGCATCAACTTTATAGAGAATTGGTACTTCCCACTTGAACCATTCCAGAAGTTTATTATCGCTTTTATATTCTTAAAGTATAAAGAGCGTGACAAATTATTTTATAAAGACATTGTTATAGTCATGGCTCGTGGTAACGGAAAGAATGGATTGATTTCCGGACTCTCTGATTATTTCATTAGTCCGAAACACGGAATTGATGGATATAACGTGGATGTTGTCGCTAACAGTGAAGATCAGGCGCAAATGTCGGTAAAAGAAGTCTACGATATGAAAGAGAAAAATAAGAAATTCATGAAAAACTTCTTCTCTTGGACAAAGACAAAAATTACAGGAAAAGCTTCACGATCCGAATTTAAGTTTCGGACATCCAACGCTGATACAAAAGATGGTGGCCGTCCTGGTTGCCTGATTTTTGACGAATGGCACATCTATGAAGATACCAAACTAATCAATACACTTAGTTCTGGTTTAGGAAAAGTGAAACATAGACGAAGAATATATATATCCACCAATGGTCATGTCCGTGGTGGATTTTTTGATAAATTTATTGAGCAATGTTTAGAGATCCTAAGTGGTGGCAGCAAACGTAAAAACCGATTTGTTTTCATTTGCAAAATGGACAGTAAGGATGAAGTTGATAAACCAGAATTATGGGAAAAAGCAAATCCAATGTTCTGTAAACCAAGGAGCCCCTATGCAGAAGAATTATTCGATACCATCATGGATGAGTACCTTGATTTAGAAGATGATCCCTCTGGCCGCCCTGAGTTTATGGCTAAACGGATGAATCTACCGCAAGAAGATAACACGGTTAAGGTGGCTTCATGGGAGGATATAAAAGCGACAAACAGACCTATCCCCTACAATGTTTTAAGAGGGAAGCCGTGTGTAGGGGCTATAGACTTCTCTTTTATCAAGGACTTCACAGCATGTGGTGTCCTTTTTAAGCATGGTAATGATTACATTTGGGACAGTCACCAGTTTGCTAGGCGCGAATTTGTAAAAGAGGCTAACTTAAAACCACCAATTGAAGAGTGGGAACAGCAAGGTCTTATCACATTGCTTGATGGTCCAGTTATTGATATTCAATATATGGTTAATTACTTCTGTGAAATGAGAGAGAAGTATGGTTTAAATACGATTGTCGGAGATACATTCCGGCTAGACATTGTGAAACAAGCATTAGAAGAAGCTGGATTCCATGTCCTTTATATACAGAATCCACATGCGATATATGCCAAACTTGCCCCAAGAATAGAAATGCTTTTTGCTCAACATCGTATTATTTTCGGTGACAATCCTTTGATGAATTGGAATACAAATAACATTGTTGTGAAAGTCAAGAACGATGGAAACAAAGATTTCTTGAAGAAAGATGAGGTCCGGAGGAAAACGGATGGATTCACAGCGTTTGTCTATGCATTATGGCAGGCTGATAACATTCTAGAAAATGAAGTTAACATAGAAGATTCGTTGGATATGCTAGAAGCTCTGTACTTCTAAAGGGGGTGATGAAAAA
>NZ_JAZVJO010000037.1:0-3192 GCF_059453735.1 Peribacillus sp.
CCGCCTCTTCTTTAGTCCACCAGTCCATCTCCCATCGTCCGATCGTCCGCACGGTTTTTTCTCGCACCTATGGACCAATCGGCAGTAATTACACGCACACATTCAACCAGATTCATGACAATTATACTACTTAAAAAAAAGGAGATAAATAATACGAAATTTACCTGGGCTTTTATATAGTATGTACTGTAAAAAAGATAAATAACAGCAAATATCCCCCAATAAAAGATAATGTAAAAAAATGAAAATAGATGATAACTCGTAAAATGTAACACCCCAAGACTAAGAAAAAGGCCCAAAGTATAGAAGAAAATAGTAGTTAAAGAATGATATCATCAACTAATTTACTTTAAGACATATCTCGTCTCCTTGTATTTCATCAAAAAAACCTTGAAAGCATGCCTTTTTTCTTTCTTTTTACTGCTTAATTGAACCTCAATTGACTGTAGTTTAGCCTCTAATTCAGCTTGTTTACTCGATCCTTTCTTTCTTTTGTTGTTGCATGTATACAGTAAAAGTATCTTTAGAATTTGTAAATTAAGAAATTAAAATTCAAGTAATGATATATAAATAATGATTTTAAATTTCATTATGTATTGAATTACATCTTTTAATTACTTATAATGCAAGAGAAAACAGAATTTTTTAAAATGTTATTACTAATGAGGTGAAGGAATGCTAGATAAACTGACAACAGAAGAGAGAAATAGCAGAACAGCAAATTTGGACGAAATGACAACGCTTGAAATCCTTGAAGTGATGAATGAAGAAGATCACACCGTTCCAGCATCAGTAAAAAAAGAACTGCCGCACATAGAACAAGTGGCTAAGAAAGCAATACAAGTGTTAAAACAAGGCGGCAGAATCATTTATTTTGGAGCAGGAACATCGGGCAGGCTGGGTATTCTTGATGCAGTAGAATGTCCCCCGACTTTTGGGACGCCAAGTACTTTAGTTACGGGGCTGATTGCAGGAGGACAAGAGGCGATTATGAAAGCGGTTGAAGGAGCGGAAGATTCTGAAGAGTTTGGGGCAGAGGATTTAGCGGCCATGCAGCTGTCGAGTAAGGATTTAGTTATTGGAATCGCAGCGAGCGGACGTACGCCGTATGTAATCGGCGGTTTGAAATACGCTAAAAAAGTTGGAGCTGCTACAGGAAGTATTTCTTGTAATAAGGATGCAAAAATCAGCAAGTACGCAGAGTATCCTATTGAAGTGAAAACAGGCAGTGAAATCTTAACAGGTTCCACACGTCTAAAGGCGGGCACTGCACAAAAATTAGTCTTAAATATGATTTCTACTAGTGCGATGGCTGGGATCGGTAAGGTATACAAAAACCTAATGGTTGATGTTCAATCTACCAATGAGAAGCTGGTTGAACGGGCTAAACGAATTGTAATGGATAGTACTGAATGCAAGTATGAACAAGCTGCAGAGGTATTAGAACGCGCGAACGGAGAAGTCAAGACGGCCATCATCATGATTTTAACAAATTGTTCATATGATGAAGCGATAGGTCGTCTCAAATCTGCCGAAGGATTTGTTAGAAAGGCTTTATAACTTAAAAGAAGAGACAAGAGAGCTGAATAGGGGGGAATAAGATGAGAAAAGAAGAAAGATTGGCTCAAGAAATTCTTGAAAAGGTCGGGGGAAAATCAAACATAAGCCAGGTGGCCAACTGTATGACGAGACTGCGCCTAAAATTAAAAAATGATAGTCTTGTAAATGTAGGTGAATTAAAAGCAATTGATGGTGTAATGGGTGTTATTGAAGATGAAACACTCCAAATCGTAATCGGCCCTGGTTTGGTTACGAAAGTAGCATCAGAAATGAGCAAACTAACTGGTTTAAGTGTAGGAGAAGTAGAGGATGACGAAGACTTAGCAGGTAAAATGAGGCAGGATATTAAAACGAAAAATAATACGCCTATTAAAAATTTACTGCGGAAGATTGGGAATATCTTCATTCCGCTGATCCCTGCATTAATTGCTTCAGGACTAATTAATGGAGCAGCTAACTTTTTCAAAAATGCTTACCCTGATTACGAGGCTACTTGGCTATCGCTGCTATTGTTCATGGGCGGAGGTATATTTGCCTACCTAGGAGTCTTAGTAGGTTGGAACACCGCGAAAGAGTTCGGCGGAACACCTGCACTTGGTGCGGTAGCAGGGATCTTTGTTTTCAACCCGGCCCTTGCGACTGTTGAACTCTTTGGTGAGGCACTTGTGCCTGGACGAGGCGGGCTGTTTGCGGTCATTTTTGCCGCTTGGTTGATGGCTGTAACTGAACGTACAGTTCGTAAGTTTATGCCAAATGCTATTGATATCATTCTTACACCACTTATTAGTGTATTATTTGTTGGGTTTACAACATTATTAATTATTCAACCAGCAGGAGGTTATTTAACAGAGGGAATTACGAGTGGGATTAATCTAATTCTTGATACCGGTGGATTCTTAGCTGGTGCTGTTTTAGCTGGAACCTTCTTACCTCTGGTCATGGTAGGCCTGCATCATGGATTAACACCTATCCATCTAGAGTTAATTGAGAGCAGCACCGTCACTGTGCTGTTACCAATTCTTGCAATGGCGGGTGCCGGGCAAGTAGGTGCTTCTATGGCTGTGTATGTAAAGACGAAAAACAAAAAACTAAAAAATATCATTAAGGGTGCGTTACCAGTAGGATTTTTAGGAATTGGCGAACCTTTGCTGTATGGCGTTACCTTGCCGCTCGGCAGACCATTCCTTACCGCATGTTTAGGTGCAGCAATGGGAGGGGCGGTTCAGGCCTTCTTCAAAACAGGAGCCTATAGTATTGGTGTTTCCGGGCTTTCACTAATCCCATTAATAAACGGAAAATATCTCTATTACTTCATAGGGCTGCTCGTCGCTTATTTCTTTGGTTTTCTCTTTACCTATCTTTTTGGTTTCAAGGAAGAAATGGCTAATTCAATAAAATGATGAGGGGGAAGGGGTAACCCTTCCTTTTTCTTATGATAGAAATATAGAAAGGGTGAAAAACATGCTAGGCGTATCCATTTACCTTGGAAAACAAAGCGAAACAGAACAGGCAGATTATCTGCAGAAGATGTCAGACGCAGGTTTCAAGTCCATATTTACTTCCCTGCATATTACAGAAGACAATCCTGAACTATTGGTCAGCACGCTCAAGAAGCTTGCTAAACAAACAACT
>NZ_JAZVJO010000038.1:0-8108 GCF_059453735.1 Peribacillus sp.
ACTGCCTTTCATTAAGAAAACAATGAAGAAAGAAAGTACTAAAGTGAAAATTAAACCCATTGCTTCTTAAAACTCATAAATAGAAAAAACCTTCATAAAGTTGAAGGTTTTTTTCTTTATTCAAACAGTGCACGTTTTGCTAATAAGGATATGGTTGAATCATCCATTGGTGGATTATGTAGTCCTGCACGTACATTTCGATAATGTCGCTGTAACGGATTACTGCGCTGCAAGCTCTTCGCTCCTACAACTCTCATTGCCTTATCAACAATCGAAAGAGCTGCATTCGTAACCGCCATTTTAACAGCACCAAATTCTTTAGCTATTTCTTCTCGTTCTTCTGGCTTGTTTTCCCACTTCTCCGCAACTGAATAGAGATAATGTCGAGCTTGGCTTAACTCAAGCTCTATTTCGCCAATTGTTCTTTGAACATTTGGGAGCTCTGCAATCGGTCCCGGAAGACTATTCGGGCTATATTCCTTGGCAAAGGTGATTGCTTCGTTTCTTGCTGCCGCAGCAATCCCTATATAACAGGCTGGAATATGAAGTAACCATGGTGAGCCCGTTTTGGCTGGTGCTCTCATTTTTTCAATGTAATATTTATCATCAATTAAGACTTCTTCAAGTACCAAATCATGACTACCCGTTCCCTGCATCGCAATCATATTCCACGTTTCTTCAATACGAATCCCTGCTCTATCCCGATGAATCATAAACCAGCCTACATTTTCTGTTTCTGGAACCCAAGCACTGACCAAAAAAAGATCAAGAATCGGCGAAAGCGTTGTAAAGGATTTTCGGCCATTAATCCGCCAGCCGCCTTCTTCTTTGACTGCAATGGTTTCTGGTCTGCCGCCTCTCGTTGGACTACCGGTTTTAGGCTCAGTTGCTGCCCGATTAGTTAGCGCACCGTTTGCTATCTCTTGATAGAATTCCTCAAGTACTTCCTTATCCCAGCTTTGTTTACTATTAATTTCTAATAAACTACCAAGATGCCAGCCAACCGAAAGTGCGGTCGCCCCTGATTCCATGGCAATCCGTTCTTGCCCTAATAGAAATTGATATAATGAACTACCACTTCCTCCATACTGTTTCGGAAGCGTTAATTTCGTATACCCAAAGCTTTTCAGTTCTTTAATATTTTCAAATGGAAAGTTCCCTGTTTCATCCAGTTCTGCTTCTCGAGCAGCAAAATCTTTAATCGCTATACCAAGTTCTTCTATGTATTTTTTCTGTTCACTAGTCTGATAAAACGACAACTTTATCATCCTTTCTCATTTGAACCAATCTATTTTTCTTCCTTTATCATATCACCTTGATGAAGTCTACTAAAACAAATAAGCCTGAAAAGACAACTGATAAACAAAATTCAGTATCTTTTCAGGTGAAATTTTATTTTTCCTTAGAATCCTTGAAAAGTTTATTGCCTCGTTTATACGCATCACGTGCTTGGTCAATATTTTTTCCTTCAATAAAGTAGACAATGGCTGCCTGCCCAATTCCAAAGGTAACACCACCGGCAACAGCAGCCGAAACAGCACTACCCGCTGCTGGGATAAAACGAACAGCTGCTCGAACTCCTTCACGAACAAGTAGACCAAGTCCGACATTGACACCAAGTGCAGCAATAAATTCTCCTGCTGTTTTTGTATTGAGTTCCTTATCCGCAATAAACCCAATGACGATAATCATGATTCCTTGTAGGGCCGTTAAAAATGGAAAGTCTGCAAATGGAATAGGTTCTGCACCAATTAAACTTGCAATCGCAGTAAAGGTTCCAACAATTGTCACTGCATATTTCTTCTTCACATGCTGACTCTGCATCGCTTTCGCTGTCTTTAGCTGCGCTTGACTGGGTAAGGCTTCTATCAAATATTCTGCCAATAAATCAATATTCCAGCGCATATCATATTCAATGTTTCCTTCCTCATCAAACTCGAGATACGAACAGGTTGGAATTACCGTTATAAGCGGGATCTCTGCTTCAGCAAATCGTTTTGCCATTAATGATGCTGCTTCGTCAATATTCTTCTTCTTTTTTGGATGTTCATCAAATGGAGAACGCTTATAATGAGGTGGATCCAGTTCATCTACTTGAGTGACCACGCAGATAACAGGTACATCGTATTGATGGGTTTCTCTAACAATTTTCCGAAGTTTTTTTAGTTCATTCAGATCTTCTTCAATACGAGCGTCCGCTTCCTTGGCTTTAATCAGAAATAAAAAAACATCCGGCTTTTCTGCGTTGACAGCTTGTGCCAATTCCTCCATCGGTGTCTTCATATCAAAGCCTTCCGTTGGATTTTCACTTTCACCTAATCCACGTGAATCAAGCAGGCGGATCTTTTTATTTTGATCATTCGGGTACCATAACCATTTACCCTTACCGGTCCCTGATTTTACTGAACTGACATATTGCTTTTCCTCGCCGAACATTGCATTAATTAATGATGATTTTCCAGACCCGCGCCTGCCAACGAGAGCAATCCTGGGTTCCCTAGAATCAACAGTCAGTAATTTAAGTTTCATAATTTGTTCTGTCATCTTCTGTTTCTTGCTGGACGAGATCGGTAATTTATCAATTTGACTCCTGATTAATGTAAATAAACTGCCTAGTTCTTCCTTTTGTAGTTCTTCATTTTTATCTTTATCCATCTTTTATCCCCCTCTTAAGCTTTATACAGAACTGTACCCGTTAACAGAAAAAATCAAGCTTCATTCTCCCACAACGTTTCACCAATCCTTAAAACCTTAAGTAAGTTGCCAGCAAGTCCCAGACGATTCCACTCATTTCTTAATCGTTCAAGGGCCTCAGGACCCGTATCATCAGCCAGTCGATACGCTCCGTAATGCATCGGGATAAAATATGATCCGTTTAGTTCTAGAAACGCTTTAATGCTATCTTCAGGATTAATATGTGAATCCTTCATAAACCACTCTGGCTCATAGGCTCCGATTGGCATCAATACATAATCGATGCTAAATCGTTTAGCTATTTCTTTAAAACCACTAAAATATCCAGTATCCCCTACAAAATAGATAGTCTTTTTTGTCTGCAGGTCCTCTATCATCCAGCCGCCCCAATGAGATGTATTCGTATCTGATATCGTTCGCCTCGTCCAGTGTTGAGCTGGTACAAACGTGAGTTTTAGGCCTAAATCAACAAAGCCCTCATACCAATTCGCTTCGATCACATTTTTATATCCTCGGAGAATAAATGCTTTCTTCAAACCTGATGGAACCAAGTAGACTGGCTTCCCCGGCAAGCGACGAATGCTAGCAAAATCAAGATGATCATAGTGTCCATGTGAGATCAGCACGATATCAATAGGTGGCAGCTCACTCGTTTTTAGTCCTGGTTCAGTCAGCCTTTTTTGAGTACCCATTCTTAGTGACCAGACTGGATCGGTTAGTATATTTACACCATTGATTTGAATTAAGAAAGTAGAATGCCCGACCCACGTAATCGAAAGCCTTTTATCGTTACGATGAAGTTCGCTGATTTCCTTTGACTCACATTGTTGAAGTTGGACAGAAAGATCTTTATGTTTACTTCGTCTTTCCTGACTCCATCGCAGCATATCCTTCACCGTTTTCAGTGTATTAATGCCATCAAGATTTTCATATTTCATCGTTTAATTTCCTTCCTGACTAATAAGTTCTTTGCCTTCTAGAAAAGCTAGAACATTCCCAAGGTACTTTTGAACTTCTCTTACTTGAAAAGCAGCCGAATTTGCAATTTGCTTATAATGATGTTGTCCTTCTTCAGTAATCTGTAAATAACGTTTCGTACGTTTTTCACTTTCCCAATAACCGCTGAGCAGGCTGCCTTCTTCCATTTCATGTGATAAATCATATAAGTAACCATTACTCGCAATCCAGCCAAATTTGGTTTTTAATAACTCCGCAATTTCTCCCATATAAATTCGTTTGCTTTTAGATGCTGCCCTTAATGTCACGTAGCGAACAAGGTCCTTAACAGATACAATTTTTGAGAAATAGGAACGATATTCTTCAGGAAGTTCACGAACAACTGGCGGATTTAGACCAGTTCCAGTCAGATCATACATGACTCGATCAATGACCGCTTTGACCTCTTTAAACCGCTCTGAAAAATTGTCACGGTACCATGTAAATAATTCTTTGCCTTTATTCGTAATTTTATAATATTTCTTGCCATTTTCAGCATATAGCTCCAGATGTCCCGAGGCGGCAAGCTGTCGAGCCGTTTTACATAGATAATCATAGCTATGGACCTTTCCTGTAAATGATACATTTAGTTCATCATGTATGGCCCTCGGATAATTTGGCTCCTTGGATAAAGTTTGTAATAAGAACAATGTGAAAAATTCCCGTTGGCTTAGGCCGATTGATTCAAATGAAGTTTCTTGCTGTTTTCCTTTCTCCATTTTGGGGCAACTCCTTTCATTCTCTCCTTTAGTCCAATAGAAAGGCATTAGAATATGTGTTCTACTCATACCTATATTATCCCTCTAATTAATAGAAATTGCCAGATAAAAACCTCTTGACAAGCTGTTATATCAAGGTTTTTCACTATTTAGGAGCGGTCAGGGTACTGTATATTCTAGCGAGGTTATTTTTAAAATATTTTTTCAGTTTCCGGCTTTAATAGTTGGGGCAAATTAAGGATACAGGCAGTTTTTCTAGTTTGATCAGGGAGGAAAAAAATTGCTGTGATGACTATAAGATGGATGAATGGAAGTAGACATAATATCAGTAATGACAACTAGGAGCTTGAATATCTTTTTTAATCAAAAAAAGCAGTGCACCTTCCATGTGGAAGGGCACTGCTTTTGTATTTTAGTCTTGGTCCGTTAATATAAAGGCTCCATCTTTTTTAATCACAATCGTGTGTTCATATTGAGCAGACAGCTTACCGTCCGTTGTACGGGCAGTCCAATCATTTCTGTCCATTTTCATGTGCCATGTTCCTTCGTTAACCATCGGTTCAATTGTAATGACCATGCCCTCTTTTAAACGCATACCCTTACCTGGTTTTCCATAATGAAGAACTGTCGGATCTTCATGCATCGTTTTACCAATTCCGTGTCCAGTGAAATCACGAACCACTGAGTACTTCTCCCCTTCAACATAGGATTGAATCGCATGGCCTATATCTCCAAGGCGGTTACCTGGTATCGCCTGCTCAATTCCTTTATAAAGAGCATTCTTAGTTACTTCGAGCAAATGTGCTGTTTTCTCGGATACTTCACCAACCGGGTACGTCCACGCAGAATCAGCCAGGCCACCATTCAAGTTCACAACCATATCAATTGTAACGATATCGCCTTCTTTTAAAGCTTTGGTCGATGGGAATCCATGACAAATTTCATCATTTACTGAGGCACAAGTAGCAAAAGGGAAGCCATGGTAGCCTTTTTGCTCTGGTGTTGCGCCGTTTTCAGCAAGAAAACGCTCAACAAAAGCATCTATTTCAAGCGTCGTAATTCCAGGTTTAATCATTTCGGCAATTTTTCTATGAGTTTCAGCAAGAAGCTTGCCCGCTTCATGCATTAGTTCAATTTCACGTTCACTTTTCAAGGTAATCATACATAAGCCTCTTTCATTATAAAATCGATTTTTTATCCGCAGTCCGGATAATCCTTTCCTATCATATGCCTTTTACCAAGTAAAATGCAACCCAAAAACCCAGTGAAATCACTGGGTTAGAAAATCAATTACGGATTTTCCTCTAAAAATGAATGAATCACCAGATATCGTTTAGAAATTAAATGTTTGCCTTATCTCGCTCTATCTCATATAAATGACAAGCTACAAAATGTCCTGTTTCTATCTCTTGCAGCGTTGGATCTTTATGAGCGCATACGTCCATTGCATAAGGACAGCGACTGCGAAATCTACAACCATTTGGAATGTTAATTGGACTTGGTAACTCACCTTGGATGGAGTTCTCATTTTCATCAAGTACTGTTTGCTTTGGATCTGGAATAAGCAAAGCAGAAAATAAACCTTTTGTATACGGATGGAGTGGTTTCTTGTATAGTTCTTCACTTCCCGCAATTTCTACTATTCTACCTAAGTACATAACTCCAATCCGGTCGGATATATAACGTACCATTGATAAGTCATGCGCCACGAATAAATACGTCAAGCCAAGTTCATCCTGCAAATCCTTTAACAAATTAACAACTTGCGCTTGAATCGACACATCTAGTGCAGAAATTGCCTCATCACAAAGAATAAAATCAGGGTTAATGGCAAGAGCGCGTGCAATTCCAATACGCTGCCGTTGTCCCCCAGAAAATTCATGTGGAAACTTCTTAAGATCACCTTCTTTTAATCCAACCTTTTTAAGCAGGTCTATAACTAGCTTACGTTTTTCTTTTTTCCCAACCTTCAAATGAATATCTATCGGTTCATTGATTATCTCTTCCACATTCATGTAAGGATTTAGAGCTGAATAGGGATCTTGAAAGATCATCTGTATGCTCTTTCGATATGGTTTCAATTCCTTTGGTTTCAGTTTCGTCAAATCAACGCCATTGAATATAACTTCACCTTCTGTTGCGTCATATAGCTGAGTAATCGTTCTACCCAATGATGATTTCCCACAACCCGACTCCCCTACTAATCCAAAGGTTTCACCTTTAAAGATTTCAAAGCTGACATCATCCACTGCCTTGACAACTTGTTGATTTGAAGTAAATATACCTGAATTCAACGAGAAATATTTCTTTAAACCATTAACTTTTAGAATAGGTTGTTTCGGTTGATTACTCATTTGTTCTATCCTCCTTTGTTGCAAAGAAACATAGGCTACGCTGTGTTTCAGAAAAATGTCGATAGTCCGGTACTTCTTGATAACAAGTATCTACAGCCAAATTGCACCTGCCGGCAAATGGACAACCACAATCTGAATCTATCAAAGAAGGAGCATTACCTTCAATCGGCATTAACCGTTTTTTCTTCTCACTTGCTAAATTTGGGATAGATTGAAGTAAAGCTTTTGTATAAGGATGTGAAGCCCCATAGAAGATTTCTTCTGCTGTTCCTTCTTCCATAATTCTGCCGCCATACATGACGATAATACGACTGCACAAACTAGCCACGACACCTAAATCATGGGAAATGAGGGCAATAGACATATCGCTATCTTTTTGCAGTCTTTTAAGCAGCTTTAAAATCTGTACTTGAATGGTTACATCTAAGGCAGTTGTCGGCTCATCTGCAATCAATAATTTTGGTTGACAAGATAAAGCCATCGCAATCATCACCCGTTGTCTCATTCCCCCACTAAACTCATGGGGGTATTGATTCATCCGTAATTCTGGAGAGGGAATGCCCACCTGCCGGATGATTTCTAGTGCCATTTTCTCTGCTTCCTTCTTTTTAACCGAACGATTACGGATTATAAGTTCTGTTAAATGAGCTCCTACCTTTTTCAAAGGATTTAGTGAAGTCATAGGGTCTTGGAAAATCATTGCTATTTCTTTTCCTCTAATAGTACGGAGCTCTTTTTTCGACATTTTTTCTATATGAGTTCCATCATAAATGATTTCACCGTTTTCAACTTTTGCGGATTCTGGCAATAATCCGATAATAGCTTTCATTAAAATACTCTTTCCGCTTCCAGACTCACCAACAATACCGACTATCTCACCTTTTCCTATTGAAAAGCTTACATTTCGGATGGCTCCCTTTTTTATCTTTCCAGATTGAAAAATAGTATCCAAGTGATTTACTTGTATGATTTCCTTCAGTTTCTCCACCCCCTATTTCCCACTTGTTTTAGGCTCAACAGCACCACGAAGAACATCACCTAATTTATTAAACGAATACACGGTTAGAACAATGAACACTCCTGGAAGAATCGCGATATGCGGTGCACTTCCAAGATTTCCTTGAGCCGTTTGCAGCATACTCCCCCATGAGGAGACAGGTTGCTGAACACCAAGTCCTAAAAAGCTCAAGGCTGACTCCATCATAATTGCATTCGCAATGCTCATCGTTGCAGCTACAATAAATGTCGGCAACACAGCGGGAATAATATGCTTTCTAATAATTGCAAACTTACTTTGTCCGGAAGCTTTCGCATATAAGACAAATTCGCGTTCTTTAATAGTTAA
>NZ_JAZVJO010000039.1:0-20596 GCF_059453735.1 Peribacillus sp.
GATATTCAAAATGACATAACAAAGAATTACAAAGAAATCATTGACAATATCAACAAATCAATTGATTGGGCGGTCGAAAATAATATTCATGTTGTTTATATAAGACATGAGAATTTGTCCCCTGGTACGAGAACTTTTAAAACAGGTACACTAGGTGCAGAATTAGCTCCAGATTTGAAAATAGTATCAGAAAATGTTTTTACAAAATATAAAGGAAACGCGTTAACGAGTGAAGAATTCACAGACTTTATTAGTATAAATGAAATAGACGACTTCTACATCACTGGAGCGGATGCTGTTGCTTGTGTTAAGTCAACTTGCTATAACTTACGTAAATCAAACTATGGGGTTAGTGTACTATCAGATTGCATTACCAGTTATGATAAAAAGAAAATTGATGGTATGATAGACTATTATGAAAGTAAAGGGTGCGAGATAATTTGTTTGAATGACTTAGTGATTTAAAAATTTTTTTAGGTTCATTTAATCGTCCATAGGTAGTTTTAGCATACTGCTTCGCTCCGCTTAAAGCATCAATACGTACTACTCGATAATTAAAGAATAATTTTTTGGATAAGTTTCTGAACTAATGCACTTAAACATAAGGGTGCTTTAGTAAAAAATAGACATCGCAATGAGCTTGGAGGTACATTTCCCAGCTCATTTTTAGTGCCCTTTTTATTTAGAATGCACAGTCTCTCAGCCTTAACTTGTCTTCGGTTTCCCATGTTCCATGAACACTTGCCAAGATAAGCATTTGTTTTTTCTTGCTTAAATCACTTTCCATTTTCCTATTGTCGAGGAATTGAAACCACACTAAATAAAGTTGTAAATACTTCGTAGAAACACCATTAAACCGACTTATCCATTTCTTTAAACGGGAAGGATAATTATTAATATTGTTGAGGTGGTAGATGCCTTTCTTTACATATTCTTTTTTACTTCCGTTTATGATGATGTGCTCCACATCGTTAGTAGATGTGTAAGATGTGTAAGAATTGTGCGCACCGGAAATAAGCACCGGATCACTCTTAAAATGCGATGTAAGCGTGGTATCAGTTTGTTCCATTAGAATCCTACCTGAACCTACTCGTTTCGAAAGAGTTGTTTTGTTTCGGTCTCTAGCTCTAGCTACCAAGACACAGACTTGTTCATTGGAAATACCTCTTTTGGTAACTTTAACATAGCCTAAAAATAAAAAGTCGAGTATAAAAAAAAGAGGCATAGCCTCTTTTCATCGATTTATTGGACGTATGCAATAATGCCTTCGTCATCATCTAATTTAAGTTCAATCTTGGCAGAAAATGGATCCCTATTCAGCTCATGCTCAATATAAAAGCGCAATGCTTCAATTATATTTGCTGTAATTAATATTTGAGATCTTCCATTTACATGTGCTTCAGCTGAGAACCCATAGTCATCATCAAACATTAATTCAATTTCAACTTGTTCTGGGCTTACTCGCCTTTTATCAGCTATATACACACAGAGTGAGTTAATGATTTCTTGTTCGGATATCTTTATCTTCTCCACGTTCCGTCTCCCTCATTTCTCGGGCGGTTATTACGCGTGAAAATCTTTTTAAGTAACCCGATAATAAGCACAATCACAAGTACATTCAATAATAATCCAAGAACGGATCCCATAGCGCCCATATTAGCCAGCATACTCCCGAATAATAAACCGGCGATACCGCCCAGCATCATGCTTTTCATAAATGAGCCTTTGTTAAATGAATTTGTTTTTGTCGTTTTGGCATTGCTGTTTGTAGATGATTTTTGTTTATTGACCGTTGATTTATTTTGGTTGAAATTCGAACGATTGTTATTGGAATTAAAAGATTTTTTCCCTGAACGATATGATTTTGCACTCACTTCATGTGTAGGCTCTACAAAGGTATGCTCCGCAATCGGTGCAAACACAAAGGTAACCAACATAAAAGCAGTTAACAACTTCTTTAACAAAATAATTCCTCCTGTGATATTCTAGTATAGTTTTTTTGTTAAACTAAGTTTCCCATATTTATATTTACGAATCAAGCATAAAGAAGTTTCACCAAGTTACATTTTTTCTTTAAAAATCCTAAGTACCATTACAAATTGGAGTTTTCTGCTCAAAATACTCATTTGTATATTTTTTAAATAAACTCAAAAAACCCCGTTCACAATGACGGTGCAAGATAATCCTTATTTAACCAATACTAATTTAATTATTATAGTGCCGCTAATTCACCATTCGTTGTTATCGCATAGTAAAACACGTTAAGATGTTTCAACTATAAAACATACTTTTCAATGTTCACACCGGTCACAACGATCCCCTATTTCATAGTTTTGATACAATGGAAGCACCTTTACAATATTCATTTACTATTGGTACATCTGGCGACTAATGTTGTGAGGAAGTTCAGCAAACTTAAAAAATTTTAATTCTTGAACTTCCTTAACATCCCTTTTCATTTCCCCCTCGTAATCACTGCATATGTAGGCAGATATCACATTATATACCACATCACCATGAGGATATGTATAGCGAAAGTTTTCTCCTGAGTAAACATTGAGCTTCCCACTATTTTTCTTAATACCTTAATATAGCTCATATAACACCTCTAAAAAAAGAAGGTACAAAATACCTTCCTTTTCTCTCAACCTATTTATTAAAATTCTTCATATACGGCCGGATCTTGATTAGCAATTCTGCCATCAGGACGTGTTAATTTTGAAATCATATTCATTTCTGTTTCATCTAATTTAAAGTCGAAGATTGAGATATTTTCAAGCTGATGTATGGGTGAAGCTGATTTTGGTATGGAAATGGCACCTAGCTGATAATGCCAGCGCAATACAATTTGCGGGATGGTTTTATGATGATGTTCAGCAATCGTTTGAAGCGTATCAATCTCTAAATCTTTATATCCTCGTGTAAATGGGCTCCATGATTCTGTAGCGATATTATGTTCTTCATGGTAGTTTCTTTGCTCTGCCTGATTGAAGAATGGATGCAATTCAATTTGGTTAATGCTTGGCTTAACACCTGTTTCTTTTTCTAAACGGTCAAGATGTTCAGGTAGGAAATTACAAACACCAATAGAACGAATAAGTCCCCATTTTTTCGCATCAATCAATGCCTGCCAAGCTTCTACATAGTGATCCTGTTTTGGATTAGGCCAGTGAATGAGATATAAATCATAGTAATCTAAATTAGCCCTAAATAAAGATTCTTGGATAGTAGCTACCGCTTTATCATAGGTTTGAAAACGGCCTGGCAGCTTAGTCGTTATTTTTAATTCATGTCTAGGAACAGAACTACGTTTAACCGCTTCCCCTACAGTTCCTTCATTTTCATAATTATAAGCAGAATCAATTAAGCGATACCCCGTTTCAATTGCGCTTTGTATAGCGTTCACACCATTCATTCCCTTGAGTGGATATGTACCAAAACCTATGACTGGTAATGTCATTCCATCATTTAATGTAACCTCTGGAATTGATTTATTCATAACTAACCACTCCCTTCCATAATAGTATAAGATTATCACAAATTTTAAATAATTTCATAATTGCGACTTTCGAGGACCTTATAAAGGAATTTCCCATATACTAGCCGAATTGATAGGTAAGAAAAGGATGAAATATAAGGAGACCTAAATGGAACAAATAATGAATCAAAATTGGGATTTGGCATGGCTTTATCCTGATGAAACCATGTCAAACAAACTAATAGAACTTAGAGCCGAACTGAATATGACAATTGAAACCTTGTCTAAAAATCTTAAACACTTGAATCGTTCACCAGGAATAATAAACCTGTCAAAGTTAGTGGAAATTATTCAACGTACACAATACGTTCAGATTGGTTCGGAAGAATTTGATGATTTACTAATATGTATATATGCTCAAAATACCAACAATACCGAGATTATCGGATTATTAGATCATAGTACGGTTATTAAATCAAAGCTTCAATCCTTCCAACTCGAGTTAAATCTTACCTTGGGCAATCTCTCAGACGACCTATGGGATGAACTTTTACGTTTATCAGAAATTGAACCAATATCATTTTTTCTACTAGAATGCAGGAATAAAGGAAAAAATCAGCTGCCTTTAGAAATAGAAAGATTAATTAGCTCTCTTTCTATTAATGGAATCAAAGGGTGGGAGCAACAACACGAACAAATGCTGACCCAATTAAGAATCCCACTAAAGATGGATGGAGAGACAAAAGATGTTTCTATTGGACAAGCATTAAATGAAGCCATTTATTCCAAAAACCTATTGCTCCGCCACGACGCTGCACTGGCAATTAAACAAATCTGTGAAAAAAATGCCGACTTATTCGCTTCTGTATTAAACAGAATAGCTGGTTTCCGTCTTACAATTTATGAGCAACGCGGCTGGGATAGCCTTTTGAAAGAATTATGTCTTCAAAATCGGATTATGGACGAAACACTTCACACGATGCTTACTTCCATCAATCAACATAAGGAACTTATACAATCTTACATACAACGAAAAATCGAACTCAGTCAAATAAAAAATCCCAGCTGGTATGATTTAGAATCGCCGTATTTTACCGTTGCAGTAAAGGTTCCCTATCATGATGCAGTATCCCTTATTATTGAACAATTTCGGACGTTTAGTGATTCATTAGGGAAATTTGCAGAAGAAGCTTTTGAAGCGAACTGGATTGAAACGGAAAACCGTCCAGGCAAAGCGGAGGGTGGTTTCTGTGCATCGTTCCCACTTTCCAAGCAAAGTAGGATCTTTTTAACGTATCGAGAGAATTACCAAGATGTTATAACGATAGCGCATGAATTGGGGCATGCTTACCATAATTATATTCTGCATGAAGAACCAGCTTATGCGCAGCAAAAAGGGACAAGTTTGGCAGAAACTGCTTCAACCTTTATGGAAAACTTGGTAGTGGATGCGGTGATTAAACAAACCACATCAAAGGAAGAAAAACTAGCTTTACTTGAAATGAAAATCTCCAATGGTCTTAAATATGTTGGTACGATTCCGAATATGTTTAAGTTCGAGCAAGAATTCTACGAAAAGCGAAAAACGAACCTAGTAACCACTGAAGAAATCAACACCTTACTCTCTAAAGTAGAAAATGAACTATATGATGGTTTAATTGAAGATTTGGCAGTGTATAAATGGATGTACATTTCTCATTTTTATAACGCAGAAAAGGCTTTTTATAATATTCCTTACACCATAGGCTATCTGTTTAGTAACGGCATTTATGAAAGATTGAAGAAAAGTGACAATGGCGTCGAGCAATTAGACGAATTATTGCGAAGCTCAGGCAGAATGACAGTAGAACAGCTCGCTGAAAGATATTTAGGAGAAGATGCAACAAAAGCTACGTTCTGGGATGCATCCCTGCAGCCTTTAAAGGACGCGATTGAAGAGTATTTATACTTAACGGAAGATATTAAAATAAATAAATGAAAAATCAAATGTTAGCTTATAAACTCTGAAACTACTATAATCATCAGCCCACAAATGTAATTTGTGGGTTTTAATATTTTGATGTTTTTGAGAATCCCAAGTTTTTCCTTAAAGGTCACAACTTGAATCATTCATTGAGTCGTAGGAGTAAAGCTAGACATCTCCTTTAGGAATAGGTAAACCACCAAGTGCGACAAAAAAGTAGAGTCAACGAAGACTCTACTCATGATAATATATACTAGTTATACTTTCACTGCCTGTGCGAATTGGGGAAGATATTCTTTATGAGCTGCTAACATTTCATCTAATATCTGTTTAGCCACTTTATCAGAATGGACAAGCGGGTTGATAGTCATGGCAAGTAAGGCTGTTTGATAATCACCTGTCACCGCTGCTTCTGATGCGACTCGTTCGAAACTCTTAATTTGCTGGACCAGTCCTCTAGCCGCAACTGGTATGTCACCTACTGCAATAGGTACCGGTCCTTCTTTAGTAATTACACAATTCACTTCAACAGCCGAATCGTTTGGAATACTAGCAATGGCCCCGTTATTTCTTGTATTAACTGGTTGGATATCATGTTTATCATTATATATTGAGTTTATAAGACTACAAGCTGCATCACTGTAAAAGGCGCCTCCACGTTTTTCTAATTGCGGCGGTTTGATATCTAGTTCTGGATTCTTATAAATCTCGAAAAGTTCATGTTCTAATTTTTGTACTACTTCGGCTCTTGTTCCGACAGTTTCGGCTGCTTCAATTTCCTCGGTAAGCATCTCACTGGTTTTATAATAATAGCGATGGTAACCACAAGGAATGACACCTAATGCTTTTATGAAATCTGGTTCCCATGCTAAACCAGAAATATTTTTCATCGTCATTTCATTACTAGGGTCCGTCATTCTTTCGATAACAGAATCAAGAATACTGACTCCATCTAAGTATACATTTAAACCGAACACCATATGATTAAGGCCAGCAAAATCAACATGTATTCGACTTGGCTCAACATCCATGGCTCTCGCAATCCCCATTCTCATTCCGATTGGGACATTACATAAACCGACGACCTTCTTGATGTTGCTATATCGCAATACAGCCTCCGTTACCATACCAGCTGGATTCGTAAAGTTTACAAGCCATGCATTTGGACATAATTCTTCAATATCTTTACATATTTCTAAGATAACCGGGATTGTCCGTAATCCTTTAAATAATCCACCTGGACCATTCGTTTCCTGTCCGATTACTCCATATTTAATGGGTATTCTCTCGTCTTTTGCACGTGCGTCCAATAAACCAACACGGAATTGCGTGGTAACAAAATCCGCATCCTTTAGCGCTTCTCTTCTATCTAGTGTTAGATGTACAGCGATGGGAACACCTGCTTTTTGAATCATCCTCTTCGCAAGGTTTCCAATAATCTCTAATTTCTCCTTACCATCCTCAATATCGACTAACCAAAGTTCCGATATTGGAAGTTCATCATATCTTTTTATAAATCCTTCAATTAATTCGGGTGTATAGCTCGATCCTCCACCAATAGTTACAATTTTAATTCCTTTTGACATTTTGCACCTCCAAGTTTTTATCTTGCCTAATTACTGATTGAAAGGCTGCTTTCAGGTATTGCATATACCCTGTTACTTGAAAAGCTGCATCCATAGAAGGAAATATAAAACACCTTTCTCTCGTCTTAAGAACAATTGTACGCGCTTTCAGTAAAAAAGTACGCAATAAGGAGCTTTTAGAAAGTTTTATCGTTTAAAGTAATTTGTTACATCTTTGGAACACCCTGTTTTTATTAACTAGTTATGATAAGATTCATTTATACCAGTTATTACTAAATTTGTGGAAGGAGGAACCTAATATGTTTTCGAACGAAGAGATTGCTTCATTAAATGATTTAGAATTTTCCTTATATAACTACGTTACGAGGAATAGTGAAAAGGTAATCTATATGCGAATTCGAGAACTTGCGGATAATACGCATGTTTCAACCTCCTCTATTTTACGTTTTTGTCGAAAATTAAATTGTGAAGGGTTTTCAGAATTTAAAGTAATGTTAAAACTCCATCTAAACCGTTTAGAAAACACCACCTTAAAATCCACCAAACATTACCTCTCAGAGTTTATGGAGCGAACAATGAAAGGGAATTTCGAGTCTTACATAGAAGAAACGGCTGAATTAGTTGGAAAGTCTAATAAAGTCGTCTTTATCGGCACAGGAAGTTCTGGAATATTAGCTGAATTTGGTGCTCGATACTTCTCGGGTTTAGGGAAATTTTCTTCATTTATTAAAGATCCTTACTACCCAATAAACAGCACTGAACTGAACGACACCACCGTAATAATCTTATCTGTTTCTGGAGAAACCGATAACACGATAAAATTGGCTAAGTTATTTAAAGATAGAGGCAGCAGGATCGTTAGTATTACAAACTCTAAAAATTGTACAATAGCAAACATGTCAGATATTAATATTGCTTACTATGTAACTGAAGTACAACTAAATGAAACCAATATCACTACACAAATCCCTGTCATCTATATAATAGAGGAAACTGCACACGTCATTCGTAAAAACAGCCAGCAAAAGACTTTATAATGATTATGGTCCTGCTCGTATCTTTCTGCATCTTAACTATCTCGTCTTAAATATATTTTCAATAAAAAAAAAAAAACAGACCTAGAAGTATATCTACTTCTTGGTCTGTTAAAAAACCCTATAATAGTTGTATATTATTATCTTTACATTCATTCAACACTTTCTCGTTCCAAACCGACGCTTGAACTTCACCAATATGAGCTTTCTTTAAGAGAAACATGCATAATCTTGACTGACCGATTCCTCCTCCGATGGTATAGGGTAGTTCTCCATTCAGTAAGGACTTATGATATTGCAACTCTTTGCGATCCTCATTGTTTGCAACCTTTAATTGTTCCAACATGGTTTTTTCGTCTACTCTAATCCCCATTGATGATACCTCAAACGAGCTTTGTAAGAGGGGATTCCAAAAAACGATGTCTCCATTTAAGTTCCAGTCATCGTAATCCGGTGAACGTCCATCATGCTTTTCTCCTGATTTCAGTTCACCCCCAATTTGCATGACAAACACGGCTCCATGTTTTTCTGTAATTGCATCTTCCCTTTGCTTAGGGGAAAGAGCCGGATACATTTCCTCGAGTTCAAACGTTGTTACAAAATGAATGTGTTCTGGTAATATCGGTGTAAGTAACGGATTAAATTTATATAAATAGTTTTCGACTGCTTTCATTGCTTCATAAATTTTTAGGACTTCAGTTCTTAGTGTAGTTAAATTACGTTGTTCTTTTGTAATGACTTTTTCCCAATCCCACTGATCGACGTAGATGGAGTGAAGATTATCTAGTACCTCATCTCTTCTAATCGCCTTCATATTCGTGTAAAGCCCCTCACCTACCATAAAATTATAGGTATGCAGCGCCATTCTTTTCCACTTTGCTAAAGATTGAACTAATTGAATGTGTGAAGGCTCAATATCTAAAGCGTCGAACGTTATAAAACGTTCAACTCCATTTAAGTTATCATTTAGTCCCGTCCCTTCCAATAACAACAACGGAGCAGAAACTTCCATTACGTTAAGCGCTTCTGAAAATTCTTCTTCAAAAAGTTCTTTAATCACCTTTATGCAAATTTCTGTACGCCTTACATCCAATAAAGACTGATATGCATTCGGTAGTGTCAACGTTTTAGTCATTTTAAAATCCTCCAAATCTTTATTCTTTTCATCTCACAAAAAAACATTCTCAATTTTCATATGGGTAAATAACTAAAATTACTTTATGAATCATTCCGTTTTTTGTGACAATGAGCAGAATTTAATGAGTATTGCTGCTTGTTGCTATGACGATGGTTGATAACTCACTGCTTTATATTTGGAGTTTTTTGTAAGGGAGAGATTGGGGAAAGAAACACGTTATGAGGCAGGTAATGCGACGACAGAAGTCAAGCCTAGTCAAAATCTAAATACGCAGTAAGTAGTGATTGTTATATGTTAGGGGTTCTTCAACTCAAACCGTCACCTGTTCCATCTTCGTCAACAAACCAAATACTATTATATTTTCCACTTTCATTATGAATCACTGCAAACTTAGTGTCGATTGGTGAACCACTTTCATATGCAGTGTTCTCAAAGGATTCATTGCCCATTTGTGCACTCATATTTATAAACCTTTCTAGCCGCTCCTCAGATAGTTTATTAAAACAATTAGGACATTTCCAAAACTCATCTATTTTCATAAAATACTCATTACAATTATCACAAAGTAATTTTTTTGTTAAGTCCATTTCAAAGCCTCCTCTTCCTCATCTAAAAGATTAATTATGCTGAATTTCTTGTTAAATGTGTCTTATATACAATAACTAGTTTACCCAAAATTAAACAAAAGATAAGCATCCCAAAATTCGTTTGTTTCTAACGAATTTTGGGATGCTTTATCAACCTGAAATTTCTATTTTTTCTTCTCTGCTTTATCTCTCCATCTAAATACCATGTTAAGAAACTTATACACGCTTTTACTTTCTTTTGTCAAAAGCGGGCTTAATATAGCCAAGATTAGAACGTACAGAGCCTTAAATGGTGTTAATATTGGGCTTAATCCTGCTGTTATTCCTAAGTTAGCAACAAAATTGAAAAAAGTATATTTATGTAATCTTTTTATATACTAATCATTTAACTCTCAATCATTATAATGTTGAGACATCAATGAATATTCCACGGCCTGTCTCATACCTTATATAAACACCGAGGAGGAGAGTTGCCAATGCGGGGGTTCTACAAAGGGACGATTATTTTGGTTATTGCCGCTTTTTTCGGGGAATGTGTAGAATTTCTAATAAATATGATTCTTGCCCGTGAATTACATGAAGAAGGCATGGGGCAATACATGTCACTTTTACCCATCTTCTTCTTGATCTATGTGCTCGCGAGCCTGGAATTACATATTTCTGTTTCTAAATTTGTTGCAGAAAACAAACCATCCCTGCATTTCAATTTACTTATTCATGCATTAAAAATGGCTGCCGTCGTGGGCTTGGTTATCTGTGCAATTATGCCGATTATTCTTACCTTTTTGCCATTAATGGATCGATATCACCCACATATAAAATGGCTGTTTGTTGGTTTAATCCCCATCGTGGCTTTCTCATCCATCGCGAGAGGATATTTTATGGGTGTTCAGCAAATGAGTAAGATTGCGTTATCGAACTTTTTCAAAAAAATATTTCAATTTGGTTTGCTGCTTCTCATTTTTTCATTATTTCAGTATAACCAAAAGGACTCTTTACTCATGGCTTTCTATGTATTAATTGGGAGTGAATTCTTAGTATTTATCTACTTATTCAGCCTTTTCACGGTTCATTTA
Source organism: Peribacillus sp. (assembly GCF_059453735.1). Taxonomy (NCBI): domain Bacteria; kingdom Bacillati; phylum Bacillota; class Bacilli; order Caryophanales; family Bacillaceae; genus Peribacillus; species Peribacillus sp. The sequence goes on from NZ_JAZVJO010000039.1 coordinate 10,863, forward strand.
CGAGTAATGAAAAGAAGTTCACACACCCTTTCATCAGGAAAAGAAGCACGAAAAAAACTGCTTGAGGTATCGCTACCCACGATGGGTTTGAGAATTTTTCATGCCATTACGAATGCCATCCAGCCTTTTCTAATTCATGCTGCCTTACTCTCCGCCGGTTTTGGAGCCGTGTTAGCGACTGAACATTTCGGAATGTTGACGGGTGTGGCGATGACGATTGGTTTTTTTCCTGCTTTTATTGCACATTCCTTAATGATTATGCTGATTCCTAACGTCTCTGAGGCCTATAACAAGAGAGATAAAGAGAAACTTCGCAACCTCTTACAGAAATCAATATCGGTTACGATCCTTTATGGTGTTCCTTCAATTGTTATTATTTACTTATTTGCGGAACCTTTAACGTCACTGTTTTTTTCTTCGACATCCGCTTCTCTTTACTTAAAATTATTATGTCCCTATTTTCTCTTTCATTTTTTTATTATTCCAATGCAAGCCTATTTAATTGGATTAGGTTTAGTAAAAGATGCATTTGTACACACTGTGTGGTCACATATAGTTGCATTTATTCTTATGTTCATTCTTGGTTCACAGCCGGCGTTCAACATGGAAGGAATTATAATCGGCATGAATACTGGTGCTGTTTTAATAACCCTTATGCATTACGTAACCATATGCCATAAAATCGGCATCAACCTTTGGCTGACAAAATCGAAGCAAAATGTTTATTAATTAACAGTCCTTTTTATCGTTTTATTGGGGCTGTGCGTAAACAGTGATATAATGAAACCTTAAGAATAAAATTCTGTACATATTGAATAAGCTGTAGTATATTTCAACATGCTTAGAACATGTAAGCACGCCATAAAGAGATAAAGCTAACCAACAATATACAGAGTAACAACACAAATGGAGTGATTTTATGGGAAAAGCTAAAGCAAAGAAACCAACTGGCGGAACTGGTCGTGGAACAGGGAGTAAAGGTTGGAATAGATGGAAAGCTGGAGCTAACAAAGCAAAAAGTGCTAAACCTTATACGAGTAAAGCGAATAAGGATAATGACAAAACTGAGTAATATAAGTTGATTCGGCAGTGACATCCTGCAACTCATAAAAAACCCGTAGCAGGTTTTGTGTCTGTTTAAACAACAGACACAAGGCCATACATACGGGTTATTTTTGTTACCTTAATAGGATTCTTTCAATTCCCTCAAGTTCGTCTGAGGTAAAACTCAAATGATTTAAAGCGGCTACGTTTTCTTCAATCTGACTAACTTTACTTGCTCCAATTAAAGCGGATGTTACACGTCCTTCACGCAGGACCCAAGCAAGAGCCATTTGTGCCAAGCTTTGATTTCGTTCTCGTGCTATAGTATTTAATTCAGAAATTTTCATAATCAAATCTTCTGTGATCGCTTCTTCAGCTAATGCACCAGATGGTTTTGATGCTCTTGAATCGGCAGGAACTCCTGATAAATATTTATTCGTTAATAAACCCTGTGCCAATGGACAAAATGCTATCGAGCCTGTTCCGCTTTCATGCAAGACATCTTGCAGGCCATCCTCTATCCATCTGTTCAACATAGAGTAGTTTGGCTGATGAATGACTAACGGTGTGCCTAAGCTAGTCAAAATCTCAACGGCTTCTTTTGTTTGGTCCGCATCATAACTGGAAATTCCTACATACAATGCCTTACCTTGGCGAACAATTGAATCCAACGCACCCATGGTCTCTTCCATCGGGGTATTTGGATCTGGGCGGTGAGAGTAAAAAATATCAACATAATCAAGCCCCATACGCTTTAAGCTTTGATCAATACTTGCTGTTAAATATTTTTTAGATCCCCATTCTCCATAAGGGCCTGGCCACATATAATAGCCAGCTTTTGATGATATTATCATCTCGTCTCGATACGGAGCAAAATCCGTCTGTAAGATTTTCCCGAACATTTCTTCAGCTGAACCGGCAGGCGGACCATAATTATTAGCCAAATCAAAATGAGTGATGCCTAAATCAAATGCCTTTCTCAACATGTCTCTACCATTTTCAAACGTATCGACACCACCAAAATTATGCCATAATCCTAATGATATCGCTGGCAATTTCAAACCTGATTGTCCACACCGATTATATTTCATCGTTTCATAACGATTCGACGCCGCTTGATAGACCATGTTCTTTCCTCTTCTCCATGTATGTTTTATTGTAAACCCTTACAACAGTGTACTGTTTTTTGATCTGTAAATCTACTATTTCGTCTCTGAGAGTTAAACCTCGATAAACTTTACGAGATAAAGGAATTAGGCACGACTCACTTTGGAGACGAATCAATAAACGTAGGTGTCGTGTTTGCCGAAGACTAGACCAATCGTGCCTCGGAATACTGGCAGCGAGAAAAAATGAGTGATTTTTTCTTTATAAGAGGTATATAACTCAGAAATTCTTCCTAAATGGATGTAACGATTACTGAATATCGTTTATAATACAACAATAATCCTTTTAGGCGGTGATTCAATGAATGAATATAAAGTAACGGTAAAGAATGGCTCCTCCACTATTTTAGTAGAAGTTATTAAGGCGGAAGACGAACGAGACGTTTTAGGTACTCTTCTTCTCAGCAGTGAATTGTTTAACAAACCTTTTACAGACATCAGGATCTTATCCGTATAATTCCCTAATCATCAACCACCCCATTTCCTTAATGAGGTGGTTGTTCCCATTCTCTGTGTATTTTCCCCTGTAAGCTCACTGCCTATTTTTCCTTATTTCCGCTGATGTACTAGTTCATTTAGCGTCAAGTTGCTTAGTATATGTTAACGTTCCGTTTAACAACTAGACAGACTCTAAATTAGATACCTTACATGTCAGCTAAATATAAAGTTAGAAAAAATGTTATTCACCTTACCGATAATGAGAAAAAAGAGTAGGTATCCGCCGTTTTGAAATTGAAAGAAATAGGTGTTTATGATCGTTATGTAGCATGGCATACAGCGGGTGGGAAATTCCAAACTCCCCCAAGAAAAAATGAAAACGTAATGGCAGATGGACAAACTTCGCCCACATCTACTAACCCACATGCGTCGATGGGTCACGACAGCTCGAGCAGAACTCAATCGAATCAAGAGGATTCACCTGATCGAGACAGTAGTCCCCGCAATGCTGCTCATATGGGCTCTGTCTTTTTGCCATGGCATAGAGACTTTTTATTACGTTTTGAATCAGATCTTCAGAAAGTTTCTCCTAATATCGTTCTTCCGTACTGGGATTGGGCTACTGATGCTGCGTTAAAAGATCCTACTAAGTCGCCTATTTGGAGAAGTGATTTCATGGGGGGAAATGGAAACCCTGATAATGACTTCATTGTCGAGAGTGGTACTTTTGCAGCAGGAAAATAGGAAGTATTAGATGAAGATAGAAGTCTTGCAGGCAGCTTAAAACGTAATTTTCAAGGAGTGATCAATCCTTAACCTTACCAACTCGAGAAGATGTCCGCAACGTGTTATTGGTCACTCCATACGATACGCCACCTTGGGATATGACCAGTAATCCCAGTTTTCGAAATCAACTGGAAGGGTTTATAAATGGTCCTCAACTTCATAATCGAGTTCACGGTTGGGTTGGTGGTCATATGGGCTATGTTCCCACTGTCCCAAATGACCCGGTTTTCTTTTTACATCATGCCAATGTTGATCGATTATGGGCTATGTGGCAGATTATACATCCCGAGAAAAGTTACGTGCCAAGAAAAGGCGGGCTATACGGACCGAATGTTTCCATGGGATACTACGCCAAAAGATGTAATTAATCACCGAAGGTTAGGATACGTCTATGATGTTGAAATCGAAAGAGCGCGAAGGAAGAAACGTTGATGTGAACTTGATAAAAACACAGACTGTTAACGAACAGCTTGTGTTTTTCTTACTCTGTTGCATATTGCTTATGTATCCATTACTTATATCGATTCATTAAGCTTATTAAGTATTGTTCAGTGCGTTCAACCATCACTTCATTAGTCAAACCAGTAACACCAAAAACAGGCCATCCTGGATATACTTCTGGCGGGCCGCCATCTACTAGGGAAACCAAATCCCAATATGGATCATATGTAAACTCCGAACCACCATAAGTCTGGTAAGCAGTTAAGAACGCATCCGCAAAAGCAATACCATACAGCCTGGCAAGATTGAGGCGGCAGTGTCCAACATCAATACCCGCTGGCCCCCTGCAAGCATTAACCCAATCTACGACACCGCTGATTTTCCCATTTTTCCATAAAACATTAGTTGGATGATAATCCCGATGGATAAAACAAATCTTAGTTTCTGGCCGCTGTCCTCTCACAATTTCCAACAGCTTTTTCCATAGTTCCGGTTGACTCGACCACTTTGGGATACTTATGGTCTTTATATCATTATAAGAAAAATAGTTCCAAGCAAACTCGGCTGCTTCCACAGTATGAATTGCCGCTAAGGTTTTTGCCAGGTCATCTATCCATCCACCCATCTTAATGCCAGGCATTAAATCAACCTCCCCTTCAACCTTTGTCATTAAGACAGAAGGGATTCCACACTCACTCCCTGTTTCATCATAGGCAATGATCGCAGGAGAATTCGTCCTAGTTTTGGAAGCAATTCGAAGACTTTCTGCTTCGTGTTTTGCAAGGTCAGGCTCCTCTTCAAGCCAACTACGATTCGTAAATTGACGCAGTACATATTCTTGTATATCTCCTTGATTACTTAGTGAAAGACTATAGACATCCGAAGAAGTACTTCCAGGTAAGCGATGGATATCTTCTATATTTACTCGAGAATCTACTGAGGAGGTAATCCATTGCAGTAATTGATCCGGAAATTTCATTTACCCACTCCCTTTTTCTACTTTCTCTAAAAGTGAATAATCTTTGCTTTTAATTATTGGTATACCATTTCGTTGCGCAAACAAAGCCAATTCTTGAAACACGTTTTCAGGAGTAAAATGAATAATTCGAAGATTGAGCATTTGTTTATTTTCTAAAAACGCACGATGAGGATTAAGTTCATTTTTTCGAATAACTAGTGAAAGAAACAGTACCTGATAGGTAATCAGGCCATCCTCTATTCTTAATGTGAAATGAATAAACACTAATAGAAGCATAAGAAAGACTAGTGAAAGTTGAAGATACGCTAGTATTCCAAAGGGAAAATACAGAACCATAGACAGGACGTTGATAAACAGCAAAAAAATCAATTTCCCTCAATGGGTTTTTGCACTGAAGGTCAATCTACTCCCCTCCTACGTTATTCTACGAAATATGTATTGGTTTTCTTATATCGTTTGTGAGAGTCGAATCATATCTCTGCACAAAATACCGTTTTCTATGATTTCTTCTGCGTAGTGCTTTGTAAAAAAGTCAAAATCAACACCCGTTATTCTAAAACCGCATTTTTGGTAGAGAGCAAGTTGACCTATACTAGAATTCCCCGTCCCTATTTCAATTGTTTTATAGCCATTTTTCTTGGCTGTATTAATCGCATCTAGTACTAATCGTTTTCCTACCCCTTTGCCCTGATGAACTTCTTCAACAGAAACATTTATTAACTCTACCGTTTCAGGTCTTGTAGGCAGAAGTACATATATGCCAATGATGTGATTTCCATCTTCAGCAATAAAACACTCTCCCCTAGAGATATAGTCCTTCACTATTTTTGGGGATGGATCCGCTAATAATAATAAATGCATTGGAGGAATCTCACCAGCTCTTAGTTTTCTTATCAAAATTGTACTCCTAACTTTTTATTTTTATTTTACCAAATAAATACAGGGCAAATAAAGAACTATTTTCTTATAAGAACAACACCTGCAAAATGCAGGTGGCGTAGATACGGAAGAATATTTGACGCTCGTTAGTACATCCTTTAATTCAAGCGAATGATTGATAACGCAGCACCTAAGGATCCTCCACCTGTCAAAGTTACTGTTGCTATTAGTCCATAAAGCTGAAGTGAAATCGTATCACTTGCGTTTAAATTAGCAAACACATCATTATTATAACTTGATATAGAAAGTGCTGGGGTGATGATAGAACTAGGTATGGGGGGTGTCCATTTAATAACAATCTAGATCCCGCAAGAAGCGAAGCATTTGGATTTATTTGATAGGTCAAGTAATAACGACCTGTTACAGGGACAGAAAAAATTGTATTAACTCCATTAACCGTAAAAGTTCCTAAACTTTGATTAGTTGGAAGAGGAATGAGTGAGCCTCCGAGTATAACTAAAATTGTAGAACCTGTTGTATTAGATGCGTACATAGAATTTGCTGTAACGATTGGTCCAATTGCACCGGTTATTCCTGGTTGCCCCGGTTACCCCGGTTGACCCTGTTACTCCTGTTGCTCCGGTTACCCCGGTCGGTCCAGTTGACCCGGTTGACCCTTTATCTCTGTATTATCTTCAGTAACAAACACCTGAGCACCAGATCGGTAGTACGTATCGGTAAAATTAACTGCTTTCGCACGTTCTTCTGTAATCGTCATACTACCAATAATGGCATCATATTTTCTGGCTTGCAGGCCTTGAATAATTGTTTCCCATGGATTTGTAACTGGAACAGCCTTCATTCCCATTTTTTTAGCTAATGCTTGTCCAATCTCTACATCAAATCCTGAAAGCTTTCCATTTTCTTTATAATTAAAAGGTTTATAGACTCCACACATCGCATAGTGAAATTCTTTCTTTGAGTTTTTCGTGCCAGTTTCTTTTGAATCCCCACATCCAGCTAGTAAAAATATGAACGACAAAATAACCAACAAAGTAGATACCCATTACTTCTTCATGTTTCCTCTCCTTTCAGATTTTTACACTTAAGCTTCATGATCTTAACGTTCAACTGCGCTCCGAATCAACGTGAATGAAATATTTAGTAGTTTCATACCTAATTTTATTAAAATTAATGTTAGAATATACCGATACTGAACAATTTGAAAAACTATTTATAACTAAATTTTGTAAAATACAACCTACTATTCAAATTTTCGAGGAGTTGTTCTTAATGATTTTTACATCTGTCAAGAAAGAGAGTCTTTACGAATTATGTGATGTCTTTGAAGCATTTTTAATCGAACATGATATTATGTTTAAACATATGGATTTACGTGATGAAAACGGGATCATTTCTTTTATTTTTTGCAATGACCCAGAAAAAGCAAGATCCATAGAGTTCGAAGCCCAGCATTGTCTTGGCTTGGAGATGGAATATATTGCGGTCGAAATACTCGAACCCGTTCTGCCTAGATTAAGACTATTTAAATAAACAAAATCTTCATTACAAAAAAGAACGATCAAAAGCTGATTGACAAGCTCTTAATCGTTCTTTTTAAAATGTATTGTAAATGGCCTCACATTCTTCCAATGTCGGTTCATAGTAGCAATGGAGTTTGTACCATCCGACCGGCGGTTGACCATACTATGTTGGTGGAGTCACCCTGTGGCCTGTTAGACGGCCATCGCATTTCTTCATTAATAGTACGACGAGTAAGTCAATTTTCTCTTTCTCTTGGACAGTGATAAAAATAGCCTTTTTGAACAGCTTCAAAGGCATATTCTTGATAAACCATTTGAGGAATCGCCCACATGTTTTTAAAGTCAGAACAATCTCCTCTAATTCGATTAATTCCCACATTTCCGACCATCAGCATTCCCTGGTTAGAATCTCTTGCTTTTACAACAGCCATCAGCTCACCCCCGGTTTCTTCCTTTATCCTATTTCACGATGCTTGAAGAAGATAAATCACAAGGGAGATAAATACTCATTGAACTAGAGAAAAACCACTCTATTGGTTAACTAGTTCTAATGTTTGCTAATGCTTGTTTTAATGTACTGTATGTCGGAACATCACTCCAATCATGTCCAAATTGAATCGACGTTTGTGCAACTTCAGGGGAAATACCTGATATGTAGGTTTCTATTCCAAGCAGACTAAGGATTTGAATTAATTTAAACATTTCGTTAGCTACCCTTGTATCCATGATTGATACACCAGATACGTCAATGAACAGTTTATTTGTTTCCATTTCGGAACATTTTTGCGGCACAACTTCCAAAAAGGACTTAGCGCGGTAAGCATCTATATCTCCTACAATTGGTAAAACCGCTATCCCATCGACAAGGGGAATAACAGGTGTACTTAATTCAGTAATCAATAATTGCTGAGCGGCTAATTTTTTTCTAGACAGTACATAATATCTTTCGGTAAAAAGATGGATTAACTGATCAAAATTAGAATTATATAATGAACTCCAGTTAAGAATATGTTCAAGAGTCACAGACTCAGCATGCAGGTCAACAAACTGCTCTACATATTGCCAAATAACCGCTCTAGTTTTACTCAAAGCCTCTAAAACATGATGGATGGGTGATTTATGTTCTATTCTGCTTTGTGCAACCGATTCGGCCCAAATGATTAACTGTCCATTGAACAGACTACTCTCTTCTAAAAATGTATGGGCAATGGTCTTAATCGTCAAAGCATGTTGTTCCCGTAAGACCTGATCTATTTCAGGATTTTGGTTATTAGAATAAAAAGGACCAGAAAATTTTCTTTTCTCTTGAAACCACTCTTCTGTAATATCTCTTGAATGACTAATAATATACTCATAAAGTTGTTGGTTTATGGATGACAAATTAATTCCCTCTTCCTAACGTTGAAAACTGTAGTGTAGTAAATGAGTCGTTGTCTTTCGACTTCTTATTTTATATATTATCCTACAAGTTTATCCTTTATCTAGTTCGAATAACAGCAAACTCAATTATACATGTTCTAGTCAAAAAAACGTCAAAGGGATGTGCTCCATTTGCCTTTTCCAACTTATGTATTCGATTTATGGTGTAAGGAAGTGGCGGCTTCTGCACGCTCATTTATAATTGAGTTCACAATATGCAGAGAGTCCCATTCACCTGACGAAAATCGAGTGATAGGGTATTTTTTTGGGAAGAGCACATCATTGATTTCTTTCACAGTATTACCTTCATCGTGTAATTTTAGAATGTTATCTTGTAAATGAAGTAAGTAATCGAGCTTCCTTCTCAGCGCACCTTTGCCATCCTCAAGAAGCCCTGCATGACAACAAAACACGTCATTAAAGTCAAAAGTAAGCACGCGCTTCAACGAATCAATCAGAGTTGGAATACTTTCTTCTCGTAGTACAACCTTCGTACGCTCTTGGCAATACAGGTCACCGGTGAATAGCTGTCCTGTCTCTCTATTCAGAAATGCTTTATGATCTTTCGCGTGGCCTGGTGTATCAATAACATCCCATCTAGCAGTACGGGAAGTAATCGTTTCACCAATCGGTTCAGCCACAAAAGGACGGCGCTTGCCCCAAAACATCTTACGATACAGTGGATAGTCCGCCTTAGTTCGACAATATGGAATGGATAATTCATTCATAAATATTGGTTTTCCTAAGCCCTGAACATATGCCGCACCCCCTGTATGGTCCTCATGATAATGAGTAATCATCACTTGATCAAAATCTTGCCTGTCGATAAAAGGTCTAAATTCCTTGGCAAGTGATTGGGCACCTGTATCAATTAATATCCCATCTACCACAAAACAGTGTACATTTAAGCGGATGTTTTGAAAGGACGATTTTCCATTTCCAATGTGAACACCATTTTTCATTGATTCTTGAAATTTTTTTTGAAAAATAATGTCCTTTCACTCCTTTAACGATTCATTTTTATACAACTAGTTTACC
>NZ_JAZVJO010000040.1:0-2647 GCF_059453735.1 Peribacillus sp.
GAGCAATTAAAAGAATGGGGAAAACGGCCAGGCACCGTACAGCATGAAGAAATTGAAGAAATAGATGAGAAAGATTGAGTCTCCTTAGCGGGGTCTTTTTTTTTTGGGGAAAATCAACAACCGTTTAAAACGGTAAATCATTATAAAAGCCTGTCCAATTAATCTAGTCGATCACCCATTCTTGAAATAAGTTGTAAATTATCTGAGGAGCTTGCATAAGATAGAGTAATACTTTCTTTAACAACACTGTTGATTACGCAAGAAACAATGAGTCTTAATCCTGAAGGTCCATGTCACATTACCATATCGTATGCGAGATAAAAAGAAAGGTGCACACCTTTTAGGGGGGAAAATGTATGACAGAAGAGAACGGTCATCAATTCGTGATATCCCAGGAAAATTGGTCCCTCCATCGGAAAGGCTTTGACGATCAGCAGAGACATCAGGAAAAGGTACAAGAAGCAATCAAAAATAATCTGCCTGATTTGATTTCAGAAGAGAGTATAGTCATGTCCAATGGGCGTGATGTGGTGAAGATTCCAATTCGGTCATTAGATGAATATAAGATCCGCTATAATTACGACAAGAATAAACATGTTGGGCAAGGGGACGGCGATTCCGAGTTAGGGGATGTTGTAGCTAGAGACGGTAAACCCGAACAAGGTCCAGGCAAGGGTCCAGGCGCTGGCGATCAAGCTGGGGAAGACTATTATGAAGCCGAGGTATCGATGCTAGAAATAGAAGAAGCTCTTTTCAGCCAGTTGGAGCTGCCAAATCTGCAACATAAGGAACAAGCGGAACATACGATTGAACATATTGAATTCAATGACATTCGCAAAACAGGTCTTATGGGAAATATCGATAAGAAAAAAACCATGATGTCTGCATTCAAACGAAATGCTATGAATGGTAATCCCAGTTTTCATCCTATTTATAAAGATGACTTTAAATTTAAGACTTGGAATGAAGTCGTAAAACCGGACTCAAAGGCAGTCGTACTAGCGATGATGGATACGTCAGGTTCAATGGGGTTATGGGAAAAATATATGGCGCGTAGTTTTTTCTTTTGGATGAATCGTTTTTTACGTACTAAATATGAAACTGTTGAAATTGAATTTATTGCGCATCATACAGAAGCGAAAATTGTTCCGGAAGAAGAGTTCTTTACTAAAGGTGAGAGCGGGGGCACCATCTGCTCATCTGTATACCGCAAAGCCCTAGAAGTTATTGACTATAAATATGATCCAGCTAAATTTAACATCTATCCATTCCATTTTTCTGATGGGGATAACCTAACTTCCGATAATGCACGCTGCGTTAAATTAGTTGAAGAATTGATGGAGGTCTCTAATATGTTTGGATATGGAGAAGTCAATCAGTATAATCGACATTCTACTTTAATGACAGCCTATAAAAATATTAACAACGAAAAATTTCGATATTTTATTTTAAAACAAAAATCGGATGTATTTCATGCCATGATGAGCTTTTTCCAGAATGACGACCAAAAAAAATATGCGTGAAAAAACCAGCTGTGAAAGCTGGTTTTTCTTTTGTTTTATAATTCACGAGTGGAGTCTTGTTCAAACATATATTTTTTCGTTTTCGCAGATATGTTTAGAATTAAACTTAATGCAATTAATGTACCTAAAATGGAACTGCCTCCATAGCTCAGCAGCGGCAGCGGTATACCGGTGATGGGGACGAGTCCCATTACCATTCCAATGTTTTCGAAAATATGGAAGGTAAGCATAGAGACCACACCAGCAGCAATAAGATTCTCATAAGAACCTTTATTGAGCAGAGCAATCGCCACAATTCGATAGATTAAAATAAAGTAAAGGGTTATGACGACACTTCCGCCAAGAAATCCATATTCTTCACCAATGGTGGTAAAGATAAAGTCTGAATGCGCCTCTGGAATATAAACTTGCCCGCTATAATAGCCTTTTCCATACATCGTTCCTGATCCGATAGCAAGAATAGATTGTGAAAGTTGATAACCGATATCCCCCTTATATTGAAAGGGGTCAAGCCAAGAATGAATCCTGTCTAATTGGTAGTTGTCTAGAAAAATCAGTAAAAGGTCCGGAGCTTTTGTATAAATCAGGACAAGTACCCCTAGTATAGATGAACCCATTACCCCTAATAAGCCAACGATTTTCCAGCTGATGCCCGATAAAAATAACATACCAATCAATATAACGATTATGACCATTCCGGTTCCAGCATCAGGCTGCAATAAAATTATCCCTAAAGGAATCGCCGTTGCAGAAAATACTTTAAAAATTAAACGAAAATCAGTATTCAGTGAACGATCTACGTACTTTTTATTGTGATCAACGATGATTTTAGCTAAAAAGATAATTAAAAAGATTTTCATAAACTCTGAAGGCTGAATAGATCCAAAACCAGGAACTGAAAACCACGATTTAGCTCCCTTTATTTCACGAGCAATGCTTTCAGGTGAAAAATGGAGGGCAATTAAAACGAGTATCCCAAATATATAGGAAAACAGAGAGATTTTTTTGATTTGTTCGAAATCCAGTACGTATACACAAGCTGATAATACAATTCCAATGAAATACCAGCGAACTTGTTTAAATGCGTAATGATTTGGTGGATCAGGGAGGTATTTTTCTGAACT
>NZ_JAZVJO010000041.1:0-7972 GCF_059453735.1 Peribacillus sp.
ACTCAGCACGTAAAAGTCCTTTCCAACAATAAGACGCTGGTGCGGTTGGAACAACCTTATTATTAATGGTTACGTTTGGTACAGGTGGTTCTGAGTGACTGGTAATGAGATAGATTCCAATCAAGAAAATAAGAAATAAAATGATGACTAACCCTTTTTTCATTAGCTCCCCCCTTTTCATATTGACTAATGATCTTTTCTATTAGACGTAATGGATAAAAAAAGGTTTCTAATGAATTTCGAAGTTAGAAGTAGGCGGGCACGCATTGTGAGGAAAGTCAGGGTGAAGAGTCTTGGGGGGTTTTAAAGAAATCATGATCTATTTTCGATTTTCAAGTAGGCAGTGATAAAGATTCTGAGAAAGATCATGATGAGTACGATAATGAAAAATGCATTAAAAAAGTCAGCCATATTCCTTCACCTCCGTTTATAGTAGAGCAAGACGCCAGATGCTGTTGAGTGAAGTATTACGTGTATATGGTTAGTGTACCCAAAAGAACACAGAATATTGTAAGGGTGGTATTAAGTTACTGTAAAGTTATCTCGATTATATTTTTTTGAATAATCAGTCTTTTTATTGACGAAATTAATTTTTATATATAAAATAATCTGCAAGGTGGTGAAAGGGAATGGTGGGAGAAAAAAAACAAGAAAAACGCAAATATTCGGTCCCTGCAGTTGAAAATGCCTTTGCAATCCTAAGACTGTTGAGCCGCAAGCGTTTTAAGGAAAGTACGTTGACTGAAATTGCGAATGCCTTGTCGCTCAGTCCTGCCACTTGCTTTCGAATCTTGCAGTATCTTGAAGAATCAGCCATTGTCCGGTATGAAAAGGATAAAAAGAGATATACGCTTGGTCCTTATTTAGTTGTGTTAGGTGAAAGAGCCAAAGAGCACTTGGATTATCTGTCCATTGTTAAACCGTATCTAGAAAGCTTAACTAAAGAAACAGGGTTAACTTCAGTTCTTGTTAATCGCGTGGGAAAGGAAAAGCTGACCTTTGTCTTAAAAGTCGAAGGGGAGGATTATGGTGTACATGTTTCCATCGGACGACATTTTTCGATTATCGACGGTTCGTATGGCATGTGTTTTCTCGCATACATGGATAAAGATGAACGCGAGGGGTATTTAAAAAGAAACATCGGTGTAAAGCCATATAATCAGCAGGATATTGAACTGCTCGAGAAAGATTTCGAAAAAGTCCAGCAGGATGGGTATTACATTACATACGGGGAATTCATAAAAGGAATATTTGGAATTGCCGCCCCAATATTCAATGGAGCAAACCAAGTAGAGATGGCGATAGCCCTTGTCGGGTCGACAGCACAGTTTGAAAAATCTGAGCTGCTGGATAAAGGGGGATTAACCCAGAAATCCGCCAATGAGATAACTAGAAAAATCAGCAGATTTTAGCAAGCACATTAAAAGAATTTACAGCCGCCGTCAAGCTTTGGAGAAAGTGAAAGGGAGGATTGTGAATTCTTTTTTTGATTTTGTAAGCGTATACAAAGTAGAGCGGAGGAGAAATATGGGAGCATTAACTGGAATAACGGTACTTGATTTATCCCGGCTGCTGCCTGGACCTTACTGTTCGTTACTTTTAGCTGATTACGGGGCAGAGGTAATAAAAATTGAAGAACCTGAGATTGGCGATTACATCCGCTGGGGGAAACCAGCAATTGAAGGAATCGGATCAAGGCATTTGACAATTAATCGAAACAAAAAAAGTGTCACACTAAATTTAAAGAAAAAGGAAGGCCAGACTATTTTTAAAAAAATGGCAGAAAAAGCGGATGTCATTCTTGAAAGCTTTCGACCAGGGGTAATGGAACGATTAGGTATCTCCTATCAGGAAATTGCAGAAATTAATCCGGGTATCGTGTATTGTTCATTAACCGGCTATGGACAAACTGGTCCCTATCGTCATTTGCCAGGACATGATATGAATTATATCGGTTATAGCGGGATTTTGGGAATGATTGGTGAAAAAGGGGGGAAGCCAGTTGTTCCTGGCGTTCAAATTTCCGATATTGGCGGAGGTGCTTTGATGGCCCTATCTGGTATTATGATGGCGCTGTTTCATAAAGAACGGACGGGCAAAGGTCAATATGTTGATGTATCAATGATGGATGGCTCGGTTTCCTGGTTGTATGCTTCTGCATCCGAGTATTTTGCTTCTGGAGAGGTCCCTGCACGCGGGAATACACGGTTGTCGGGTAAATATGCCTGTTATGATGTCTATGAAACCAGCGATGGGAAATATCTTTCAGTGGGGGCACTAGAAGAGAAATTTTGGGGAAATATTTGTCAATTGGTTGATCAACCAGATTGGATTGCGTTACAAAATGGAGATGAACAGATACAGGTTCAATTACGTGAAGAAATGTCCAATCTATTCAAGTCAAGGAGTCAGGCCGAGTGGCTAAATCTACTTCAATATGAAGATACTTGTGTGGGACCTGTTTATGATCTTGATGAAGCGTTCTCTGACCCACACTTGCTTGAACGAGAAATGCTGATTGAAATGAATCATCCTGTAGCAGGTAGGATTAAACAACTTGGTTTTCCGATTAAGTTTTCGACAACACCTGGTGAGCTTTACGCACCTTCACCACAGTTGGGTGAGCATACGGAAGAGATTCTTGCCCGCTTTCAATACTCTTCCGAAAGTATTGAAAAATTTCGTGAAGATGGTGTCATAGGGAATATCTAACTAAAAATATCTGATATTTCAATTTATTAAAAAGGTGGTCATATACATGTCATTTGTTCATTTTTCACGAACAGGAATAGACGGAAAAATTGCTGAAATTGTCCTCGATCGGCCAGAAGCTAGAAATGCATTTCATACAGAAATGGCAAAAGAAATACTGGAGATCTGCCGACAAATAGCCAAAAGTGATGCCCGAGTGGTCCTGTTGACTTCTTCTAATTCAAAAGCATTTTGCTCTGGAGCTGATTTAAAAGAGCGGAATCGATTACAGGAAGATGAGTGGCGGACCCAGCATACGCTGTTTGAAGAAATGTTTGATCAATTAGCTGATCTCAAACAACCTACAATCGCAGTCGTCGATGGATATGCACTTGCTGGAGGATTTGAACTGGTGTTGAACTGTGATTTCATTGTGGCCGCAAAAACTGCCACATTTGGTTTACCAGAAGTCACACGCGGCATTATGCCGGGAGGGGGTGGTTCAAGATTGCTGTCAAAGCGTATTGGACTGCATGTAGCAAAAGAATGGCTTTGTACAGGCCGCTTTGTCACAGCTGAAGAAGCCAATCGAGCAGGATTGTTAAATCGTCTGACCAGGTCAGAAAATCTTCAACAACAAGCACTCGAGCTTGCCGAAAGCATAGCCGCTAATGCCCCGCTTGCTGTGCAGAGCTGTAAGGCTTCGGCAGATGAATTGTATGGGATGCCGACGCTTGAAGCAAGGAAGCAAGAGTTGATTCATTATAATGTCTGTATTGATACCGAGGATCGCATCGAAGGGGTAAAGGCATTTGTCGAAAAACGCGCCCCCCGTTTTGTTGGGAAATAAGGCAATCTATAGAGGAGGAGATGTATTGACCTACAACCAGGTAAAAGTCAGCACTAAAAATGGAATATGTCTAGTTAAACTGAATCGGCCCGACATTAGAAATGCACTGGTGATGGAGATGCGTGAAGAATTAATAGACTTGTTTACGGGAATGGCTGCTGACGAATCCGTGCAAGTTGTCATTCTAACTGGTGAAGGAAAGGCTTTTTCAGCTGGAGGAGATCTTCGCACATTACAAACTGTGACCTCTGAGGCGGGAAGGAAAAGGCTTCAAATTGGACATAGGTTGATTGAGTCTATTATGAATTTAGAAAAGCCAGTGATAGCGGCCGTTAATGGAGCTGCAGCTGGGGCTGGGACGAGTATTGCCCTCGCATGTGATGTGATTCTTGCATCAGATTCCGCTTTTTTCGTCCAAAGCTTTATAAAGGTTGGCTTAGTCCCAGATTTAGGTTCCGCTTATTTCCTGCCACGGTTGATAGGCCGCCAGCGTGCGTTAGAAATGATGCTATTTGGTGAAAGAATAACGGCTGATCAAGCAAAGCAATTAGGAGTAGTTAATAAAGTGAGTGAGCATGAGCAACTGCTTAAGGATGCGTATGAGATGGCTGAAAAGCTTGCTGCAGGACCAGCCATGGCCATGGGACTGACAAAGAAACTGGTTAACCGGGGTATGGATGGAAGTCTGCAGGAGCTGTTTGCGTTAGAAGGCTTAGCACAAGGTTTATGCTTTGAATCAGTTGATTTTACCGAAGGAGTCAATGCATTTTTTGAAAAACGAAATCCAGTTTTTACTTCTCAAGGATAGACAATTAATTTATTACGAAGGGAAATGAGTGGAGTGGATTTTAAAATACATGCCGAGTTGGAAGAAATGAGAAAAAATATCCGTCATTTTATCGATCATACGGTTGATCCTCTAGGGGATCAAATTGAGCGGGAAGATGACATTCCTGAACACATTATGAAAATGAGTAAGGAAATTGGTTTGTTTGGCCTAAGTATTCCAGAAGAATATGGAGGGCTTGGGATTGGTATGGTCGGTAAATGTGTAATGTATGAGGAAATCGGCCGGACACATAATGGCTATACAACAGTCATCGGCTGTCATACGGGTATAGGGTCAGTGGGCATTGTAGAAATGGGAACAGAAGCTCAAAAGCAGAAATACCTTCCTCGTATGGCAACTGGAGAATGGACGGGAGCTTTTGCGTTAACTGAGCCAAGTGCCGGATCAAATGCAACTGCTTTAAAAACGGTCGCTGTCAAAAAAGGCGATAAATATATCATAAATGGGTCCAAACATTATATCACCAATGCCCCAATCGCTGATGTTTTTACGGTAATGGCGATTACGGATCAGGCAAAGGGAGCTAAAGGGATCACCTCCTTTATTGTTGAAAAAGGCACCAAGGGACTGATTATTGGAAAAACAGAAGAAAAAATGGGGTTGCGCGGTTCTCATTCATCGGAAGTGTTTTTTGAAGATTGTGAGGTTCCTGTTGAAAATGTCCTTGGGATTGAAGGGCAGGGGTACGTGAATGCATTAAAAATCTTGGCAAACGGGCGGGCTGGTCTTGCGGCAAGAAATCTGGGATCCTGCCAAAAACTGCTGGAACTTTCACTGAAATATGCGCATGAACGGGTCCAGTTTGGCAAACCAATCGTTGAACAGCAAATCATCCAGCATTACCTGGCCGAAATGGCACTTGATATTGAAGCGCTCCGCTCTATGACCTATCGAGTGGCGTGGATGGTGGACGAGGGGATGAAGGTAATTAAGGAAGCGGCGATGATTAAATTGCTAGGTTCAGAGATTTATAACCGAATTGCAGATAAGGCTGTTCAGATTCATGGCGGGCTCGGATACATCAAAGAGTACCCAATTGAACGGTATTACCGCGATGCACGAATAACGAAAATTTATGAAGGTACATCTGAAATTCAAAAAAATATCATTGCTAGTCAATTAATGAAGGAATACGCTGCCAGTCATTCGGTGAATGCCTAAAAATGAGGAGGAAAAATCGATGACTCAACTGTTAGAAGAAAAAAACATCTTTCATCAAGAGCTTAGACAAAGTGTGCGTTCTGTGTGTCAAAATTTCCCTGATGCCTTTTGGCGGGAACTAGATGCAAATAATGCCTACCCGGAGGAATTCGTCCATGCACTCACCAAGGCCGGTTTCCTTGCAGCACTAATCCCTGAGGAATATGGCGGATCTGGTCTTGGGATTACAGAGGCCTCGATTATTCTTGAGGAAGTGAATCGGTCGGGTGGAAATGCCGGTGCATGTCATGCGCAAATGTATACGATGGGAACGTTGCTGCGGCACGGTTCAAAGGAACAAAAGGAAAAATATCTTCCGAAGATTGCTAATGGGACGTTACGACTTCAGGCCTTTGGGGTTACCGAACCGAATACAGGAACCGATACAACGAAATTAAAAACGGTGGCTGTTAAGAAGGGTGATAAATACATCGTCAATGGGCAAAAGGTATTCATATCAAGAACCGAATATTCGGATCTGATGATTCTCCTTGTTCGGACGACACCACTTGAACAAGTTGAAAAAAAGACACAGGGCATATCAGTGCTGCTAGTTGATTTAAATGAAGCAGTTGGAAATGGATTAACGATTAAACCGATTAAGACGATGATGAATCATTCGACAACGGAGTTATTTATCGAAAATCTGGAGGTTCCGGTTGAAAATTTAATTGGTGAAGAAGGCAAAGGTTTCTCCTACATTCTTGATGGGATGAATGCCGAACGAATCTTGATTGCGGCCGAATGCATTGGCGATGGCCGCTGGTTTATCGAACGCGCAGCGAATTATGCAAAGGAACGAGTCGTATTCAATCGGCCAATTGGCCAAAATCAAGGCATTCAGTTCCCCATTGCTCGTTCACATATTAATCTGGAAGCTGCTGATTTAATGCGCTTTCAAGCTGCTGCCTTATTTGATTCAGGCAAAAGCTGTGGAGCAGAAGCCAATATGAGTAAACTGCTTGCAGCGGATGCTTCTTGGGAAGCAGCTAATGCCTGCTTACAGACACATGGCGGCTTTGGATTTGCAGAGGAATATGGTGTCGAGCGTAAATTTAGAGAAACAAGATTATATCAAGTTGCGCCTATTTCAACGAATCTTATTTTATCGTATGTAGCTGAGCATGTGCTCAAGCTGCCAAGATCCTATTAATAGACTAAAGAGGTGAAGGGGAATGAAGAATGTACTGATTGTTGATTCTGTCCGCACAGCTGTCGGCAGGATAGGCGGAAGTCTAAGAGATGTGGATGTGGATTTCTTAGCAGCAAAAGTGATAGAAGAAGTAATCAATCGAACAGGAGTCTCAAAAGAGGATATTGACGAAGTGATCATTGGGCAGGCAAAGCAAAGCACGGATGCTCCAAATTTAGCTCGTCTCGCCTTGCTTAGAGCAGGATTACCTATCGAAGTAACCGGATATACGGTTCACCGTCAATGCGGATCCGGATTACAAGCAATTAACAATGGTGCACAGCAAATTATGTGCGGGCTATCGGATATTGTCATTGCCGGGGGAGCAGAAAGCATGAGTCGTGCGCCGTTTTATATCCGAAATGGACGATATGGCTTTGGTGTAGGAAATACTGAAATTCTTGATTCTAATACGGAAAGTCAGCCTCGTTCACAGCCAATCGAAACGTATGGCAATCTCACAATGGGAATGACAGCGGAAAATCTGGCTGAAAAGTATCAGATATCCCGAGAAGAGCAAGATGAATTTGCTTTACGGAGTCAAGTGCTGGCTCAAGCAGCGATTGAAGAAGGTCGGTTTAATTCACAAATCATTCCTTATGAAGTGAAGCAGCGAAAACACTCCTTTCTATTCGATAAGGATGAACATCCAAGGGAAACAAATATGGAGAAATTACGGAAGTTAAAACCAGTATTCAAGGAAAATGGTACGGTCACAGCTGGAAATACAAGCGGCCGAAATGACGGGGCAGGCGCTGTGTTATTAATGACAGACGAAGCAGCCCAAAGGTATGAATTGAAACCAAAAGCTAGAGTCATTGCCCAAGCTGTTGCGGGTGTCTCCCCTGAAATCATGGGAATCGGTCCTGCACCTGCAACGAGAAAAGCACTAAAGCAGGCTGGGTTAACACTTGATGATATTTCGCTAATTGAGTTGAATGAGGCGTTTGCGGCTCAAGCTCTCGCTGTCATCAAAGAGCTCGGTCTTGACTTGAATCGAGTCAACGTTAATGGAGGTGCCATTGCTCTCGGCCATCCGATAGGCGGATCGGGTGCGGTATTAATGACGAAGCTGCTTCATGAATTGGAACGCAGAGGCGAAAGATACGGTTTGGCTACATTCTGTATTGGCGGCGGTCTTGGAATTACAACCATTGTTGAAAATCTGCAAGTTTA
Source organism: Peribacillus sp. (assembly GCF_059453735.1). Lineage (NCBI taxonomy): Bacteria > Bacillati > Bacillota > Bacilli > Caryophanales > Bacillaceae > Peribacillus > Peribacillus sp. The sequence goes on from NZ_JAZVJO010000041.1 coordinate 7,960, forward strand.
ATAGCTTGTTTTA
>NZ_JAZVJO010000042.1:0-18884 GCF_059453735.1 Peribacillus sp.
GTCGCGTATGACGATGCGGTGCAGGCTGTTACGAATAAGGACATGCCTGATGCAGAAAGAGTCCAAGCTGTTACTAAGTTGAGGCTGGCAATGGATGCAGTTGAGAAAAATCATGATCCTTTGTGGACAGCCCTAGAAGAACAGGTTATGACTACCTTTGTTGAATCAAAGTCTGCGCTTGTTCACGATGATTCTGATCAATTTCAGATGCAAATTAATCAGTTGACAGCGCTTTATGACATGCTTTATCCTAGTTTGAAAATGGATCTATCACCGGAGACTTTCCAAGAGCTGGATGCTAGGATGAACTATATCACTACGTATCAGCCAGTCTTGTTTACGGATAAAACAAGCCTTAAGGAATTGGAAGTATTGGAACAGGATTTTAAAACGATCTTTGATCAGACGGAAGAAGACGATGCGGATCCATCACTATGGTGGGTAATTATTACAACAGGGAGTATTATCATTAGTACATTATCTTATGTCGGTTGGAGAAAGTATACGGGTACCCGCTTTGGAAAAACCCGAAAAGAACAAGATGATTGACACCCCTCGCTGCAATACATACAATGAAGATAACCACATAATAGGAGGGTACAATGGCGTTTATAATCTACTTTGCGATCATTATTTTAATCCCCTTATTTGCTCAGGGGAAAGTGAAAAGAACCTTTAACAAGTATTCGAAGGTGGCTTCCTCTACTGGAATGTCTGGAGCGCAGGCAGCTCGGAGAATTTTAGATGATAATGGTTTATATAATGTTTCTGTTGAGGAAGTTTCGGGTCATTTAAGTGATCACTACGATCCTCGCACGAAAACGGTTCGACTGTCTACTAGTAACTATCATGGTCATTCTCTTGCGGGTGTTGCTGTGGCTGCTCATGAAGTGGGGCATGCCATTCAGGATCAGCAGAATTATTCATTTCTTCGGGTACGTCATGCGTTAGTTCCAGTTGCTAATTTAGGATCAAATGCTTCGTGGATATTAATTATGATTGGAATCATTGCTTCCATTCCCAATCTGTTATTACTGGGTATTGTCTTTATGGCAGCTGCAGTAGTCTTTCAACTCGTTACCCTGCCCGTGGAATTCAATGCTTCATCGCGAGCGATGAATCAGGTTGTCTCACTTGGGATTATCAGGAATGATGAAGAGCGGGATGCGAAGAAAGTATTAAATGCCGCAGCCCTTACTTACGTAGCAGCAGCACTTGTTGCTGTCCTTGAATTAGTCCGACTTGTGCTCATGTATACGGGTATGTCAAGAAGTGATAATTGATCAAAAAAAGGAAGACCTATGACAGGTCTTCCTTTTTTTGTTTATGCATTCAGCGCTGAATAGGGTTTTTATTTTCATCGTGAGTAAAGCCTTCACCTAAGACGTCATGCACTTCACTCATCGTGACAAAAGCATGTGGATCTACGGAGGTGATGGCGTTACGCAGTCGGACAATTTCATTTTTCCCGACAACACAATAAAGGACTTCACGGTCTGTTTTTGTAAAGGAACCGTATCCCCTTAAAACGGTAACCCCACGATCCATTTCCTTCATAATTTTATCGGCAATTTCAGTGTTTTTGTCACTAATAATCATAGCGCCCCTTGCCGCATAAGCCCCTTCTTGCATAAAGTCAATTACTCGAGCACCAATAAACACAGCTACAAGTGTATACATGGCTTCGCGATATCCGAGGTAGGTAATAATTGAGAGTCCGATTACACAGGCATCGAATAAGAACATGGTTCGTCCCATTCCAAGACCAAGGAACTGATGTGCTAAGCGAGCGATGATATCAACACCGCCTGTGGTTCCGCCATAACGGAAGATGATTCCCAGTCCAACTCCGACGAAGATTCCGGCAAATAGGGCAACAAGCATCAAATCATCGCCAAGCTGGATGGTGAATTGATACCGTTCGAATATCCATAACCAGACCGAAAGTCCAACTGTGCCAATGACCGTATAGATAAAAGAAATACGTCCGAGGTATTTTAGACCAATAATAAAAAGAGGTACGTTTAATAGAAGGTTCGTATAGGAAGGGTTAATCCCAATTTTTTGATATATAATCAGAGTAAGACCGGTGAAGCCTCCTTCTGCTAAATTATTTTGCATATTAAAATGAACGAGACCAAAGGCGAAGATACCGGCCCCTAGAAGAATGAAGAATACATTTTTAAATCGTATGCCTTTCAACATATGTAATTAGCCCCCAGATATGATAAGTAGAATATTGTCGCTTTTCCTATTATATAGGAACAAAATGACCTCGGCAATATTGGCCGTTTTTGCGTAACGGTTGTCTTTCGACGAGGTTTTAGCTAACATATAGATGATTAGAGCAAAGTATAAGTCAGGGCAGGTGCATATAGTGGAGAAACGAAAGACAGTACAAGAATTGCAAACTGAAGTAGATGAATACATAAGTCAATTTAAGGAAGGGTATTTTTCGCCTCTCGCTATGCTTGCGAGAATGACAGAGGAACTGGGTGAGCTTGCAAGGGAAGTTAACCACTATCATGGGGAAAAACCAAAAAAGGACTCAGAGGATGAAAATACGGTCGCAGAAGAATTAGGCGATATGCTGTTTGTATTAATATGCTTCGCTAATTCCTTAGGTATAGACCTAGAAAAAACGCATGATTCTGTGATGCACAAATTTACTACTCGAGACAAAGATAGATGGACTAAAATTAAGGATGAAGGAGACATTACCGATGAAGACAATTAAAATTATTGTAGCAGGACCCCGGGGCAGGATGGGCAAGGAAGCTGTTAATTTAGTTCAAGAAACGGAATCATTTGAACTGACTGCAGTAATTGACCATAAAAATGACGGGGGGAATTTAGAGAACATTCCAGGATTTGCTGGGATTAGTGCGCCCATTTACTCGAATATTGAACAATGTTTTTCTTCAGTAGAATGTGATGTGCTGATTGATCTTACGACTCCTGAAGTGGGCATGTATCATACAAAAACAGCACTGACATATGGTATTCGTCCTGTTGTAGGCACGACAGGTTTCAGTGCTGAGGACTTAGAAGAATTAGAAGGCTTGACTAAAGACAAGGGAATTGGCTGTATTATTGCTCCCAACTTTGCGGTTGGAGCAGTCTTGATGATGAAATTTTCACAAATGGCAGCTAAGTATTTTCCGGATGTTGAACTGATAGAAATGCATCATGACCGCAAACTGGATGCTCCATCAGGAACGGGAGTTAAAACGGCAGAGATGATTAAGCAAGTTAGAGATACGAAACAACAAGGACACCCAAACGAGAAAGAGACCATTCAAGGTGCAAGAGGAGCCAATATAGATGGTATGCATATCCATAGCGTCCGCCTGCCGGGGTTAGTAGCTCATCAGCAAGTTATGTTTGGAGCAGACGGTCAGCTGCTGACAATCCGCCATGACTCGTTTACCCGGGCATCCTTCATGTCTGGCGTTAAGCTTTCCGTTGAAACGGTTATGAATATTGATACACTTGTCTATGGTCTTGAAAATATCATTGAATAGGAGATGTACCTATGAAAATCGCGCTAATTGCCCATGACAAGAAAAAAGATGAACTCATTCGTTTTGTTACAGCGTATCGGGATGTTTTTGCGAAACATGACTTATATGCAACAGGAACAACGGGTAAAAGAGTGATTGCCGAAGTTCAATTAGACGTTTTCCGTTTTAATTCCGGCCCTTTAGGCGGTGACCAGGAAATTGGAGCAAAAATTGCTCGGAATGAAATGGATATGGTTCTCTTTTTCCGTGATCCGTTAACTGCGCAGCCGCATGAGCCTGACGTAACGGCATTAATTCGACTAGCGGATGTATACAATGTTCCGCTTGCAACAAATATGGGAACAGCAGAGGTACTGGTAAAAGGATTAAGTGAAGGCTTTATGGAATGGCGAGAGCTGATTGAAGACAAAGGAGAAATCAAGAATGACGAAGTATGATATTCTGGCATTTGGTGCGCATGCAGATGATGTAGAAATCGGCATGGGCGGTACACTGGCTAAATATGCTGAATTGGGAAAGAAAATAATCATTTGTGATTTAACAAAAGCCGATTTATCGTCAAATGGAACGGTTGATTTACGACTGAAGGAAGCTGCTGCTGCAGCAACTATACTAGGTGTAGAACGTATAACGCTTAATATACCTGACCGTGGATTATACATAAACGAAGAAAATTTACAAAAAATTACGGCTGTTATCAGAAAATATAAACCTGCACTTGTCTTTGCTCCCTATTATAAAGATCGTCACCCAGATCATGGGAATTGTGCGAAGCTCGTTGAAGAAGCTGTCTTTTCAGCAGGTGTGAAGAAGTATGCACAAGAGACTGGTGCTGCTCACAGAGCAGACAATATTTATTTCTATATGATTAATGGTTTTCACAAACCGGACTTTGTTATTGACGTCACCCATTCTATAGACAAGAAGCTAGGGAGTCTGCGGGCCTATCAAAGTCAATTTGAAAGAAATGGTGAGGCTGTTGATACACCGCTGGTGAACGGATATATTGAGACGGTTGAGGCAAGAGAACGTTTATTTGGGAAAGAAGTCGGTGTATCATATGCAGAAGGCTTCAAGACTAAAAAACCGATTCTGCTATCTAATGATTTACTAGGAGAGTAATATGACAATGAAAATAGGCATTACTTGTTATCCAACCGTAGGAGGATCTGGTGTAGTCGCTACAGAACTAGGAAAACTTCTAGCGGAAAAAGGACATGAAATCCATTTTATTTCCTCGGGGCTGCCCTTTAGGCTGAATAAAATGTACCATAATATATACTATCATCAAGTGGAAGTTAGTTCGTACTCGGTCTTTCAATACCCACCGTATGATTTAGCGTTAGCCAGTAAAATAGCCGAGGTGATTAAACGAGAAAAGCTGGATATCTTGCATGTTCACTATGCGATACCGCATGCCGTCTGTGCAATTTTGGCTAAACAAATGGCTGGTACAGATGTTAAAATCGTCACCACGCTTCATGGAACCGATATAACCGTTCTTGGCTATGATCCTTCCTTAAATGATTTAATAAAATTCGGAATTGAAAAATCTGATGCGGTTACAGCCGTTTCGAATGCCCTGGTTGAACAAACCATTGAAGTCATAAATCCCGATAAAACGATTGAAACAGTCTATAATTTTATTGATGAACGAGTCTATCAAAAGACGGACTCAAACCATTTGCGCCAAGAGTACGGAATACTAGATCACGAAAAAGTAGTTATACATGTATCCAATTTTAGAGGCGTAAAGAGAGTACAGGATGTGGTAGCCTCTTTCGCGAAAATTCAGGAAGCGGTGCCTTCAAAATTATTGTTAGTTGGTGATGGCCCTGAAATGACACCTGTCTGTAAATTAGTCAGTAAACTCGGTCTTGACGATCAGGTGTTGTTTTTAGGAAAACAAGATAAACTCGAGGAACTTTACTCATTAAGCGACCTGCTATTACTGCTTTCAGAGAAAGAAAGCTTTGGTCTTGTGTTGTTGGAAGCCATGGCTTGTGGTGTTCCCTGTATCGGCACTAATATTGGCGGGATTCCCGAAGTAATCATCGACGGTGAAACCGGTTATATTTGCGAGTTTGGCAATGTTGATGAAGTGGCAGAAAAATCGATTCAGCTTTTGACAGATTCTGCACAACACCATGCCTTTTCAGAGGCAGCAATGAGCCTGGTGGAATCCTCGTTCCGTTCAGAAACGATCACGGAAGAGTATTTAGCTATTTATAGAAGGATTTTGGGCAAATGAAATAAGAAAAAAAGCGAGGTACAGACATGAAAGGTCCGTTTTTACAGGCTGCACCTTTACTAGTTGAAATTGAAAAAGCCGGGTTTGAGGCTTTTTTTGTTGGTGGTTCAGTCCGCGATTTTCTTGCTGGCAGGGAAATTAATGACGTTGATATTGCTTCTTCAGCTACACCTGAGGAAATAAAGGGAATCTTCCCAAAAACAGTTGATGTCGGTATTGAGCATGGAACGGTTCTTGTGCTTTTTGGAGGAGATTCCTATGAAATTACTACCTTCCGAACAGAGGCTGGATACAGTGATTACCGACGTCCGGACCAAGTACAGTTTATCAGGTCTTTAGAGGATGATTTAAAACGAAGGGACTTTACGATGAACGCAATGGCCATGGATAAGGATGGCACCGTATATGATCCGTTTAATGGAAGGGCGTCTATTCAGAATCGAGTCATTACAGCGGTCGGAAATCCTGATGAACGATTTGGGGAAGATGCACTCAGAATGATCAGGGCCATTCGGTTTGTCAGTCAACTCGGTTACCGGCTTGAAGAATCGGTGATTGCATCCATTAAGAACAATGCAGCCTTGCTTAAAAATGTTTCAGTAGAGCGGCTCCTAGTTGAATTTGAGAAGATTCTAAATGGCCCAAGACAAAAGGAAGCGATTCACCTTTTAATTGAAACTGGTTTATATCAAAGTCTGCCTGGCTTACAAGATGAAGCAGAGGCACTTAAGGTATTTAATTCATTTGATATGGAGCTTAATTTGTATGAGCGATGGACAGTGCTGGTATTGACAATTCAACCGCCCAATGTAGAAGCCTTTTGCCGAAGCTGGAAAATGCCCGTGTTGTTAATGAAAGACATTAAGCGTACCGGAGATCTTATTAGAAATCATTCTGGGTTCTGGGATGATGAATTCGTTCTTTTTTCTGCTGGTCGTGCGGGTGCTCAAAGTGCAGCCCGTGTACAAGCGGTACTCGAAGCACGAGATCCCTCTGCAGCAGCGGAGCATGCTGCAATGAATCATGACAAGCTTGTCATTAAAACGATAAATGAACTGGACGTTAACGGCCGGGATTTATTAGCGTGGTCTTCAAAAAAACAAGGCCCATGGATGAAGCAGGCATTGGAATCAGCTCTAAAAGCAGTTCTAACCGGGGAAACTGATAATAACAAAGCAGCAATAAAGGAGTGGCTGGAGCAGTGCAATCTGATTTAAGAAGCAAAGTAATGGAGGCCTTTTCAAGAGCAGAGGGAGAGTTTGTTTCCGGTCAGGAAATGGCTGATTATATTGGCTGTTCTCGTACGGCGGTCTGGAAACATATTGAAGATCTTAGAAATGATGGGTACATCCTAGAAGCCGTTCGGCGTAAGGGCTATCGATTACTATCGGTCCCAGAAAAAGTAAGCGCCAATGAAATCCAGATGGCTTTAGAGACTAAACGGTTAGGAAGAGTCATTCATTACGAGGAACGTGTAGATTCTACTCAGAAGATTGCTCATTCTTTAGCCAATCATGGAGCCGTTGAAGGTACATTAGTTGTGGCTGAGGAGCAGACGACCGGGAAAGGAAGACTTTCGAGAAACTGGCACTCTCCAAAATATACGGGTGTTTGGATGAGTTTGCTCTTACGTCCGAAAATCCCTTTTTACGAAGCTCCTCAGTTAACCCTGCTTGCAGCAGTAGCAGCTGCTCAAGCAATTGAACGGGTGACTACATTACAGCCAGAAATTAAATGGCCGAATGATTTATTACTAAATGGAAAAAAGATCACTGGAATTTTGACTGAGCTTCAGGCTGAATCAGATCAAATTCATTCTGTGATAATCGGAATGGGGATTAACGCGAACTTAACCACTATTGATTTCCCACAGGAACTGGAAGATATTGCGACCTCTCTTTTTATTGAATCGGGGCAACTTGTTTCACGAGCTAAACTAATTGCGGAAGTGCTCTTGTGTTTTGAAACGTTATATGATCGCTATCTGATTGAAGGCTTTACACCGATTAAGTCTCTCTGGGAGAGTTATGCGATGAGTCTCGGTAAAGAAATTAAAGCAACGATGCTAAATGAAACAGTGATTGGAACAGCACTAGGGATAACAGATGCAGGTGTTTTACTCCTTGAAGACAAACAGGGGAAAGTCCATTCTATTTATTCTGCTGATATCGAAATTCCTCCTAACAAATAATAGAATATTGCGTAATAAATTGTTATAATACGTATGGGCAGTATCGGAAGAACTGCACCTGACTAAAACCAATACCTAAAAAAATTTCTGCCTTGATCCAATGATTTGGACGGGGACGGAGGGATGAAAGCATTAATAAAAAAACAAGAGACTGACTTACATGATCGAACTTATTCTCGTTTAGTTTTTTAATGACTAATGAGGTGGGTTCTATATGAGTCGGTCTCTTTTTTAGTTCATCTCCCTCTAAAAAAGGAGGAAGTAAAATGAAACGTTCGGGACATTTTTTGAAGATGAAGCAAAATGATGAAAAAATAGTTATGTTGACAGCTTATGATTATCCTTCTGCTAAGCTTGCGGAGCAGGCTGGTGTGGATATGATTTTAGTTGGAGATTCCTTAGGAATGGTTGTTCTCGGCTATGAATCAACGATTCCAGTGACCGTTGATGATATGATCCATCATACTAAGGCTGTGAAGAGAGGAGCACCTGATACGTTTGTCGTCACAGATATGCCTTTTATGAGTTATCACTCCTCACTAGAGGAAACCATGAAAAATGCAGCGAAAATCATCCAGACAGGAAATGCCGATGCCTTAAAGCTTGAGGGAGCAGATGAAGTGCTGGAAAAGATATCCGCCTTAACGAAAGCAGGCGTACCTATTATTGCGCATCTCGGTTTAACTCCACAATCAGTGGGAGTTCTTGGCGGTTACAAGGTTCAAGGCAAAAGTGCGGAGACCGCTAAGAAATTAATTGAGGATGCCAAAAAATGTGAAGAGGCCGGGGCTATCGCTCTTGTACTGGAATGTGTGCCGCATCAAGTGGCAAAATTAGTTACCGAGACATTGAACATTCCAATAATAGGAATTGGCGCAGGTGTGGATACAGACGGACAAGTCTTGGTTTATCATGATGTCATCAATTATGGTGTAGACCGTGTCGCTAAATTTGTTAAAACATATGAAAATGCAAATGAGTTGATTAAACAGGCTCTGGAGTCGTATGTTTCAGAGGTTAAAACAAGAGATTTTCCAGCTTTACAGCACTCATTTACCATGAATGATGAAGAAGTCAACGCGCTATATGGGGGGAAATCATGAAGATCATCACCACGATTACTGAATTACAGCAAAATATTAGAAAAGATAAGCAAAAGGGTAAGACAATTGGTTTTGTGCCCACGATGGGGTTTCTTCATGAGGGCCACCAAAGTTTAATTAAGCAAGCTCGAGGGGACCACGATACGGTCATAGTAAGCATTTTTGTGAATCCGCTGCAGTTTGGTCCTAATGAAGATTTTGAGTCGTATCCAAGGGATAGGGACCGTGATGCAGCGGCAGCTGAAGAAGCGGGAGCAGATTATATGTTCTGCCCAACAGTAGCTGAGATGTATGGCTCAGAATCCGTGGTAAAAGCTACAGCTGTAAAACGGACAGAGGTCCTTTGCGGCAAGCGCAGACCTGGCCATTTTGATGGCGTGGTAACCGTTTTAACGAAACTATTTAACATAACCACACCTGATACCGTTTATTTCGGTAAAAAGGATGCACAGCAAGTAGCAATCGTCGACGCATTGGTAAGAGATTTCAATTTTCCAATAAAAATCTCTGCAGTTGATACAGTCCGTGATGAAGATGGCTTGGCTAAAAGCTCGCGCAATGTCTATCTTCTTAACAAGGAACGCGAGGAAGCGAAGGAATTATACCAAGGGCTCTTGCTGGGTAAAGAAGCCATTGAACGTGGAGAACGACAAACAGATACGATTATAAAGATTATTAAAGAACATATTGAAACTACGACCAGTGGAGAAATTGATTATATTGAACTATATCAGTATCCTGAATTAACGTCTCTGGAAACTCTATCGGGAACGATTTTAGTTGCACTTGCTGTGAAATTTCAAAAAGCAAGATTGATTGATAATTTAATTCTATCCATTTAAGATCATCAAGGGGGATTCCAGATGTTTCGCACAATGATGAACGGAAAAATACACCGTGCTCGTGTCACAGAAGCCAATTTAAATTATGTCGGCAGTATTACCATTGATGAAGATATCCTTGATACAGTTGGGATACTACCTAATGAAAAAGTAGCGATAGTTAATAACAACAATGGAGCTCGCTTAGAAACGTATACCATTGCGGGTGAAAGAGGCAGCGGAGTCATTTGCCTGAACGGTGCAGCAGCACGACTTGTTCAGCGTGATGATATTGTCATTATCATTTCATATGTCATGGTAGCAGAAGAAAAAATTCATACTCACAAACCAATTGTTGCAATCATGAATGAAAAGAATGAGATAGTTGAGATCCTGTCACATGAACCTGAAGCAACAATTAAATAAAAAAATGGGGAAATGATCAAGGCACAGAATGCCTTGGTGATTTCCTTTTTTGGTTGACCTTATTTTCTTTATTACCGGAATTATGGTATAAAAACATAAGGAACAAGTGAGTGAAGCTTCAAGTGAACTATTAGAGGTGTACAGAAAATGGCGCAACGCTATGTGGTAATAGATTTAGAAACGACCGGTAACTCTCCTAAAAAAGGAGATCGAATTATTCAATTTGCTGCCGTCGTCATTGAAAATGATAAAATTGTTGATGAGTATTCTACCTATCTGCAGCCAGAACAAAGTATTTCCATTTTTATTGAAGAATTAACGGGAATAAATAATGATACAGTCAAGGATGCCCCTTTATTTGAAGAGGTCGCTGAACGAATTTGCGCACTGTTAGAAGGCGCTTGTTTTGTGGCGCATAACGTTCTATTTGACCTCTCCTTTTTGAAGGAAGAACTTGAACGCTGCGGGTATGAACCGTTTTACGGATCAACCATTGATACAGTTGAACTTGCAAAAATACTAAAACCAACAGCGGATGGTTACAAGCTCAATCAATTGGCAAAGGAAGAGAATCTAGAGCATCCACGTCCACATCAAGCAGACAGTGATGCCTATGTAACGGCATTACTGCTATTGCAGTTGAAGAAGAAACTATATTCGCTGCCAGTTATGACCTTGAAGAAATTATCTAAACTGTCATATTCTTTGAAAAGTGAAATAGCTGAATTAATTGATGAATGCTTAACGGTTAAACTTTCAAAAGCAGAGCTGCATAATCCAGCAATTGAAACATTTCGCGGCTTAGCCTTTAAAAAGGTCCAACCAGCGATAGCTAATAGTGAAAGTATTCCGGAATTTCCGTTTAGCGAGAAAGAAAAAGTAGACCGGATGAAGAAAGCTTTTCCAGAATTTGAAGCTAGAAAAGGTCAATTGGCAATGATGGATACAGTCTATCATTCCTTTGTTCAGCAACAGCACAGTATTATTGAAGCTGGAACTGGGATAGGGAAATCACTTGGTTATTTGCTGCCAGCAGCTTATTTTGCCAAACAGCAGGATACACCTGTCGTAATCTCTACGTATACCTTACAGCTGCAAGAACAGCTGCTTTCGACAGAGGTGCCTAAATTAAAGGAAATCCTTCCTTTTTCCATTCATGTTGTTTTATTGAAAGGAAGAGCCAATTATCTTAGCTTGGCTAAATTTGAGCGGGCTCTTCGGGGGAAAGAAGATAATTATGAAACCGCACTAACGAAAATGCAAATTTTAGTTTGGTTGACGGAGACTGAAACCGGAGAAAAGGATGAACTCCATTTAACAAGCGGCGGAGAGCTTTTCTGGAACAGAATTAAGAGTGACGGATTTACTTCTCCAGATCTTCAAATCCCTTGGAAGTCAAAGGATTTTTATGAAAAAGCGAAATTGGTCGCGTCTAAAGCGGATATCATTGTAACAAATCATGCTTTTTTAATGGCGGATATTATGTCTAGTAACCGGATTATACCGGAGGGCTACTTAGTATTAGATGAGGCGCATCATATCGAGCAAGCAGCATCAAAATACCTTGGAAAGCGATTAAATTATATTTCGGTCAAAACCATGCTTAATCGTCTGGGAACATCGGATCAAAAGCAGCTGTTAAGAAAGCTTGAAAAGATCCTTAGTAATAAAGGGATTACACCTGAGCGTACGAGCAGTTTTATTGACGGAAAGCTTAATGACTTTATGTATGAGTTCGAGCAATTATTTCAAGTGCTATCATCAGAGGCAAATAAATCAGGAAAGTCCAGTGGTCCCCATCGGATTCCGTTAAAGATCAAGGACGTGAAGGAATGGCAGGGGATTAGTTTTCTGGTTGAAAGGCTTATTGATAATCTTTCAGACATCAAGAAGACATTGTTTGATCGGATATGTATGTTAAAAAACGAAGAACTCACTAAAAATGAATTGTTCTATATGAACGATGTAGAACTGTTGATCAGCGGGATGAACGAGATTATTCAGTCCTTAGCTGAATTCTTTATTCATCCGAGTGACCAATCAATCTACTGGATTGAATTTACCAAATCCGTTCCGCAGCATGGAATTACTTTATCTTCGCAGCCAGTATCAGGGAATAAGATCCTTTGGGATTCGTGCTTTGTTCACCAAAAGAGCGTCATTATGACGTCAGCGACACTCTCTGTAAAGGACACGTTTAGCTTCTTTATTGAACAGCTCGGGATGCAGAGCATTCCTGTTCACACCTATAACTTTCCATCGCCTTTTAAGTATGAGGAAAATGTCAGGGTTCTTGTCGCAAGCGATATTCCAGAGGTTAATACTATTTCTGCAGATGAGTATGCTATTGCGGTAGCCAGACATATTATTGCGGCAGCACAAGCGGCCAATGGAAGAATGATGGTACTATTTACTTCTCACGATATGCTGCGGACGACTTATCAAAAGGTTAAAGCGACAGGCTTTTTGCAGGAGTTCACTTTGTTTGCACAAGGGTTAACCGGCGGCAGCAAAATGCGTTTGCTCCGCAATTTCCAGAACTTTGATAAAGCCGTGCTTTTCGGTACCACAAGCTTATGGGAAGGAGTAGACATACCTGGTGAGGATCTTTCCTGTCTAGTTATTGTCAGATTGCCTTTTTCACCGCCTGACGATCCCATAATTCAAGCCAAATGCAACCTCTATTCACGTGAAGGAAGAAACCCTTTTTATGCCTATTCGCTTCCTGAAGCGATTCTGCGGTTCCGTCAGGGGTTCGGCAGACTGATCCGGACAAGTACGGACCGCGGGGTTCTGCTCGTTTTAGATCGAAGAATTATGACTTCTTCTTATGGATCAGAATTCCGTCAGGCCATTCCGCCTGTAGAGTGGCTGGAAGTAAATGAGGAAGACATGACTTATCGGATTGAAGAGTGGATTTAGTGTTTCCGAGAATAGGCAAAGAAATAGTAACGGAAACCAGTAAAAACTGCTATAATATGATAAGCAGTAAGGGCAAAGAAACGTTGCTGTTACTGCTTCAATAGTTTATTTAGGTGTTAGGGGGTGCTTCTTAATGGAAAACAAGATTGAGATTATTTCAACGGTTAAATTGCAGCATTCACCTGAATTATATAAAGTAGTTGATGCATTGAACCGCACATTGAAAGACCGTGACTTAATGTTCGGATTAGCTCTAGATTCTGAAAACCAAGAAAAAGCGATATTCACGATTTATCGTACATAGAAAGAGTGACTGCCTTGAAAAAATGGGTAATTATTTTTACTATCGTTGTCCTTTGTATTATCGGAACGATTGCCGGTGTATATGTGAATGCGATGGGTCCCAAAAAAGAAGCATCGACGGAAGCCTTCAACAAAGCAAAGCAAGAAGGCGAACTTGTCACTATGGATAGTTTTTATATGTATAATGGCGAGGAAACGTTCTCTGTAGTGGTTGGAGAGAATGCTGATAGGGAAAAGATGGCTGTATGGATTCCCGAAGATGATAAACAGAAGATTAAAGTAGAAAAGTATAGTGATGGAAAGTCTAAGGAAGAAATCCGTAAGATTGTCGTCAAAGAACATGCACCAGAAGAAATCATTTCCATTAAACTTGGAATGGAGCGCAATGTTGCGCTTTGGGAAGTAACCTATATAGATAAGGCGAACCGCTATAATTATGATTATTATGATTTTAAAACAGGCGAGTGGCTGAAATATTACCGAAGCATATAGAATTGGAGGCTTTTTTTCATGACAAAGTTAGCAAGCCGGGTACAGGCATTAACACCATCTTCAACATTGGCTATTACGGCAAAGGCGAAAGAGCTTAAGGCACAAGGATACGATGTAATTGGTCTTGGAGCCGGAGAGCCCGATTTTAATACGCCGCAGCATATTATCGATGCAGCCGTTAACTCGATGAATGAAGGACAGACAAAATATACCCCATCTGCAGGGCTTCCTCAGTTGAAAGCAGAAATTGCTAAAAAGCTGAAAAGAGACCAGGGCTTGGAGTATAAACCATCAGAGATCATTGTCGGTTCCGGTGCTAAACATGTTTTATATACCTTGTTCCAAGCAATACTCGATGAGGGAGATGAAGTAATCATTCCCACTCCTTATTGGGTAAGTTACCCTGAACAAGTAAAGTTAGCATTGGGGACTCCCATTTTTGTTACTGCGTCAGAAGAAAATAGCTTTAAAATTACTGCACAGCAGCTTGAAGAAAGTATTACATCTAAAACAAAAGCAATCATTATTAATTCTCCAAGTAATCCAACAGGCATGCTCTATACGAAAGAGGAGCTTCAAGAGCTTGGCGACGTTTGTTTGAAGCATGATATTCTCATCATCTCTGACGAAATTTATGAGAAACTAGTTTATCAAGGAGCAAAACATGTGTCCATTGCTGAACTTTCACCGGAATTAAAGCATCAGACGATGGTCATAAATGGTGTATCAAAATCACATTCTATGACAGGCTGGCGTATCGGCTATGCTGCTGGTAATGAAGTGATTGTGAAGGCCATGACGAACTTGGCAAGCCACAGTACATCAAATCCAACAACTACTGCCCAGTACGGTGCCATCGCAGCTTATGCGGGCACACAGGAACCTGTAGAGGAAATGCGCAAGGCTTTTGAGCAGCGCTTGAATACAATCTATGATCAATTAACTGCTATACCAGGGGTAACTTGCTTGAAGCCTCAAGGTGCTTTTTATCTATTTCCAAATGTGAAGCAAGCCGCAACGGCTGCAAATTTTGCAACGGTTGATGAGTTTGCTGCTGCTTTGCTTGAAGAGGCATTGGTTGCCGTGGTTCCTGGATCTGGGTTTGGCGCACCTAATAACATGCGCTTATCTTACGCAACGTCTTTAGAACAGCTGGAAAAAGCTGTTGGAAGAATAAGCACATTTGTTTCTGAGAAAATGGCACAGGTTCGATAATATAAATTCTAGTTCATGGCCGTTTCCCTTACGTTCAAGGGATCGGCCATGAACCATTTTTACTGCTGTTATCAGGGATAATAGGAAAAAAATACAAATAATATATTTGCCTGATATTGTCGGTAAATGTATAATGAATAAGTAAATTCCTAAGTATTGTAGCATTTTGGAGGGAAACTAATTTTGAAAATTACAATAAAAGAAGTAAGTAAATACCTTAATCAAGAAGTAGTCATTGGGGCTTGGCTGGCTAATAAACGATCCAGCGGAAAAATAGCGTTTTTACAATTACGAGATGGCTCAGGTTTCATGCAAGGAGTCGTCGTAAGAGAAGAAGTGGGCGAAGAACTATTTGCTCGTGCTAAATCACTGACGCAGGAAACATCTATGTATGTTACCGGAATCGTGAAGAGTGATGAACGTTCACCTTTTGGATATGAACTTCAAGTTACAAATGTAGAAGTCATTCATGAATCTGTTGATTATCCAATTACACCAAAGGCGCATGGTCCGGAATTCTTGTTAGACAATCGTCATTTATGGCTTCGTTCTAAGCGTCAACATGCTGTAATGAAAATCCGTAATGAAATCATCCGTGCTACATACGAGTTCTTTAATCAAGAAGGTTTTGTAAAGGTTGATCCGCCGATTTTGACAGGAAGTGCACCGGAAGGAACCACAGAATTATTTGCGACTAAGTATTTTGATGAAGACGCGTTTCTTTCCCAAAGCGGTCAATTATACATGGAAGCAAGTGCGATGGCACTAGGTAAAGTATTTTCATTCGGTCCAACGTTTAGAGCTGAAAAGTCTAAAACAAGACGCCATCTGATTGAATTTTGGATGATTGAACCAGAAATGGCTTTCTATCAGCATGAGGACAGCCTGCAAGTTCAAGAACAATACGTATCTTTTATCGTTCAATCTGTATTAAAAAATTGTCAGCTTGAATTAAATACACTTGGCCGTGATCTAACCAAGCTAGAACAAATTCAGGCTCCATTCCCGCGTATTACTTATGATGATGCATTGAAATTCTTACATGAAAAAGGGTTCGACGATATTAAATGGGGCGATGATTTAGGCGCTCCGCATGAAACGGCCATTGCGGAAAGTTATGATAAGCCGGTATTTATTACTCATTATCCTACATCCCTTAAGCCTTTCTATATGCAGCCGGATCCTGAGCGTGAAGAAGTTGTTCTTTGTGCCGATTTAATTGCCCCAGAAGGATATGGAGAAATTATCGGCGGTTCAGAACGTATTCATGATTTAGCGCTTATGGAACAGCGGATTGCCGAACATGGTCTAAGCCCTGAAGCTTATAACTGGTACTTGGAGCTGCGTAAATATGGTTCTGTACCTCACTCAGGTTTTGGTTTAGGACTGGAACGTACGGTCGCTTGGATCAGCGGTGTTGAGCATGTGCGTGAAGCGATTCCATTCCCGCGTTTATTAAACAGACTTTATCCATAATGAATCTAAAGGCTGTCGAGGACCCTCGACAGCCTTTAGATGTTCCTTTGACAAGAAATCCACTCGCAGCGGGCAAGTTAAAGTTTGTAAGAAATTTACCAATTTGATTTCACTTCAATGCCCAAAGACATTCATGTTATACTGTGTATGAGGTGCCGTAAACATGATAAAAGATAAATTATATAATTGGTTTAAAGAAGGGTCACTTACGATTCCTTCCGTTTTGTTAACTCATTATTCGAAAATGGGTCTTGAAGAAAAGGAAGTTATGCTGCTTTTACAGCTTCAGAACTTCATAGATAAGGGAGAGAATTTCCCCGCTCCTTCACAAATTGCTGACCGAATGACATTTGAAGAATCAGAATGCCTGTTTATGATTCAGCGTCTCATCCAGCGAGGATTTGTTATGATTGAAGAGGAAGTTGATCGTACAATAGGGGATGAACGATACTCATTACAGCCTTTATATGAAAAAATGATTACCAGTTACTTAGTAAGTCAAAAACAAGAAGAAGCGGTTCAAGTCCAAGTGGAAGGGGAAAGCCTCTACACAGTATTTGAACAAGAGTTTGGCCGTCCACTGTCACCCTTTGAATGTGAAACCTTAGCTATGTGGCAAGATGATGAGCATCATCCTGATTTAATTAAAGGTGCACTAAGAGAGTCCGTCATTTCTGGGAAAATTAATTTCCGATATATTGATAGAATCCTATTTGAATGGAAGAAAAACGGAATAAAAACGGTAGAGCAAGCAAAGGCTCAAAGTCAGAAATTCAGATCTTATCAAAAGCGCGAAAAGAAACCGGATAATCAACCAGTGAAGGACGTTCCATTTTATAATTGGCTTGAACAATAAGGAAAAAGGAGATTGTTATGCTGAATAAAAGCCAGATTCGCTATTGTTTGGATGTAATGGGAGAGTTGTTTCCTGACGCCCATTGTGAGTTAAATCACTCAAATCCATTCGAGCTGGTCATTGCAGTTGCATTATCTGCTCAATGCACGGATGCTTTGGTCAATAGAGTGACCGAACACCTATTTCAAAAATATAAAACCCCAGAAGATTATTTAAGTGTACCCCTGGAAGAGCTTGAAAATGATATCCGGTCGATTGGGCTGTATCGGAACAAGGCAAAAAACATTCAAAAGATGTGCCGTATGCTGATCGATGAATATGATCGTGAAGTACCACGTGATCGGGATGAAATGACCAAGCTTCCTGGTGTAGGAAGAAAAACAGCAAACGTAGTGGTTTCAGTTGCTTTTGGAGTACCGGCGATTGCTGTTGATACGCATGTAGAACGGATCAGCAAACGACTCGGGATTTCTCGATGGAAAGACAGTGTAACGGAGGTTGAAACGGTCCTGATGGCTAAAATTCCTAAGGAAGAATGGTCCGTCGCTCATCATCGGATGATTTTCTTCGGTCGATATCATTGTAAGGCTCAATCTCCTCAATGTCCTGTTTGTCCTTTACTTGATCTTTGCCGAGAAGGCAAAAAACGTATGAAAAAAGCAGGTAGTATATGACAAGGCTTTTTCCTCTTCCTGAGGAACTTACCCATCCACTCTTTTTTTCTGAAGATACGGTGTTCGTTAATCGTGAAGAAAGACTGCAGTGGAAGGGAGATGCTGAATATATCCGCTTTCCCTATGAAGTTCTTTATTATCAGAACATAGAGGGCAGCCGTCCATGGGAAGAACCACATGAAGCGATCGTATGGATGTTTACAGAGTGGCGGAAGATCAGCGGGAAATCTGCTCAATGCTTTGCAGAACGTAATCTTCAGGAAGCCCTGCCGTTTATGAAAGCGGGAATTAGTTTGTTTCTAACCTGTATATTCTGGATGAATAACCATCCAGTTCGTTTAAAGGAATTGGAGGAACAGATGGACAAGCTCATTAATCAACCACTTAATCTAAAGGAAAGAGCTTCGTTCATACTTCTAAGACCTAACCATTACTCATCGTATATTCAGTTAAAGGAACTTATGACTGAAATTGAAAAGCAATACTACAAGTTTGCAGCATTACAGAAAGCAACAAAAAGGAAAAACAAAGAATAATAGTTTCATCAAAAAAGTGCCCAAGCTTACTAAGCTGCGGGCATTTTTTTAATGAGGAATAAAACTCTATTAAAGGTAACATACAAAAAAAATG
>NZ_JAZVJO010000043.1:0-5330 GCF_059453735.1 Peribacillus sp.
GCTCGGTTGTTTTTATAGTGTGTACTCACTTCTTTAAAACGTTGACGCTTTGTTTTGTTCAGTTTTCAAAGAGCAATTTCTCGTCTGTTACGACACAATTAATAGTATCATAACTTCGAACAGTTGTCAACTTCTGCGAAGTTTTACTGGTTTAAAACCGCCGCTCTCTTTGCGACTTCTTAATATTACTTCTATTTTTATTAATAGTCAACCCTTTTATTAAAGTATTATAAAATACTTAAGTAAAACTCTATAGATATTACTCTTGTCATTATTCATTCCTGAATTTTGTTCTGTATTATATAGTAAGAACTACTTTTCTTAAGAACAATCCATTTCCACTAATACATTGGAATAGCCACCTCTTCAGGAATGACCTGTATCTCCCCACTCTACTTTTAATTCCTCATAAGATTGGATCGCGTCAACATGTCCAAAAAGCTTATGAACGGGTGCAAAGTATGTTTCTTACATGTCTGAAACGAAATTAATGTTAACGTCTTCCCCGTTTACCCAGAAATCCTCTTCCTCCTCATTAATATCATTAGAGAACAAGCAGGCAAGTATCTATTTGTGGTGGAAACCAATCTTCTTCATATATAGGTATGTAGAATCTGCTTATCTTTTTCCTTTTGTTTTTTCTAGGTTTTGCTGTTTCTTAATAATGACTATACCACTGGCAGTTAACACGCAGACTACAGTGTGTATAATCAACAAGATCTTTACATCAGTATTAGTATTCAAATTAATCATAAACAGTCTTAACAGTAATCCAGCCACAGAAGCAATAAATACATACCAAAGTAACTTCTCTCTTGATTTTAAGATTTCCATTCGAGTAGGATTTTGAGTCCTTTCCATAAATAGTTCTCCTTTATTCGCATATATGCGCTTAGTGTTTCTTTACTTATTCGTAACTTCAATCTGTTTTTCCTTTAACATTCATAAATTCAGTTCTTCAATTTAAATAAATTTTAAGAAAATCCATAAACTACTTGTTAAAGGTGGAGTCTGCTGATGAAAACGAAAGTCATATTTATAATTCTATTCCTAATTGTATTTTCTTCAACGGAAGCCGAGGCATCCGTGTTTAGAGATACCCGTGAAAATTATGAAAAAACAGGAAATGTAATCTGGGAAGTGAAAACAAAGGAAAAAATAGTCGCCTTGACCTTTGATGATGGTCCTCACCCAATTTTCACACCGCAAATCCTTGATCTTTTAGCAACATATAAAGCTAAAGCTACTTTTTTTGCAGCGGGCAATAAAGCAGAACGTTTTCCTGCGGTGTTAAAGAGGGTGTCTAAAGAAGGCCATGAAATTGCGAATCATACGTATAGTCACATATATAGCAGCAGGATCCCTGCTGAAAAGTTGGAAGAGGAATTACAAAAGACAGACTCTATTATCAAAAATGTTACAGGACAACAGCCCACTCTCTATCGTCCAGTTGGAGGTGTGCATAACAATGTCATTATCGACACAGCTATTAAGAACGGTAAAACCGTCGTATTGTGGTCATGGCATATGGATTCGAAGGATTGGAGTAGACCTCCCGCAGGGAAAATGATAAGCAAAATTATAACAGAGGTTCAACCGGGCAATATCATTCTTTTTCATGATTGGATAGGAAGTGAATATACCGAAACTTCGCAGACGGTGGTGGCATTAGAAGATATCCTCAAATACCTTAAAAAAAATGGCTATCAATGTATAACCGTATCCGAAATGATGTACCGTTCATCAGAGACACTACCTGAGCCGATTGATCCTTATAATCAAAAAAAAACGAACAGGCCTGTGACAGCCTATTTGTTTTTTACTCATAATCCTAACTTCTTAGCAATTATAACTTTCATGATTTCATTTGATCCCGCATAAATAGGCCCAACTGCCACATCACGATAAAAGCGAGATATTCGGTATTCATCCATATAACCATAGCCTCCGTGAAGCTGTAGACAATCAGCTGAAATTCGCCTTGCCATGTCTGTGACCCACCATTTGGCCATAGATACTTCTGTGACAATATCTTCCTCGTTCATATGTTTACTAATTAAATCGTCTATAAAGGTTCGGCCTATTTGAACTTGTGTAGCAATTTCAGCTAACTTAAACTGTGTGTTTTGAAATTTACTAATCTTTGTACCAAATGCTTCACGCCCCTTTACATATTCAATAGTGAGCTGAAGCATTTGTTCCGCTGCAACTTGTGCACCCAAGGCAGCCATAATCCGTTCTTGTTGCAACTTGTGCATCAAATAGTAAAACCCTTTTCCTTCTTCTCCAAGAAGATTTCCAGCAGGAATCATTACATCTTCAAAGATCAATTCTGCTGTATCTTGGCTGTGCTGCCCCATTTTCTTCAATTTTCTACCGCGAGAAAAGCCTGGCGTATCGCCTTCAACTAAAAACAGGGAAACTCCCTTATGTGCAGGGATAGCATTTGGATCTGTTTTACATGCAACCACGATTAAATTAGCTGAAATTCCGTTTGAAATAAACGTCTTCTCTCCATTAATTATGTAGTGGTCTCCTTTTTTAACCGCAGTCGTTTTAATTTGAGCTAAATCTGAGCCTGCTCCTGGTTCACTCATCGCAATTGCCGTAATGATTTGACCATTGACACAGCCTGGGAGATATTTATGCTTTTGTTCTGCAGTACCAAACGTTGCTATATACGGAACAACAATTGTGTTATGAAGACCAATCCCGCCTCCTCCGCCAACCCTTCCCAATTCCTCTGCTAAAATAATTGAAAAGGCAAAGTCTGCACCCAGTCCGCCGTACTCTTCATCTACCCAAGGACAAATAAATCCGTTTTTACCCATCTTGTCCCAAAATGATTGGGGAACCATTTGATTTTCTTCCCACTCTTCTGCATATGGTTTTGCTTCTTTTTCAAGAAATTTTCGAAGTGAATCGCGAAACATTAGATGTTCCTGAGTAAAATACGGCCGCTCTGTTTTAACCGGATTCCATGTTGCTGTTGTCATATTGTATTCCTCCTTTTAATGATTTCTTGAAGTATATATGCAACTTTTATGCCACCAAATAAGAAGACTATGACTAGCTTACTCCGAATCGAATTGTCCGTTTCTTTTTTAAAAGACAAAAATGTCCGGTATTCCGGACATTCTACATTTGATGCTTTTTCAATTTTTCATACAGCACTGATCTACTTATGCCTAGTATTCTTGCTGCTTTGGTTTTATTCCCACCCACTTTCATGAGTGCATTCTCTATTTCTTCACGTTCAATTTCTTGAATTGCTCGTACTGAATCCCGAATAAAAGGATGTTTATTCTGTAGGTAATCTGGTAAATCCTTTATGCTGATTTTCCCGTTCTCTCTCATAACCATTGCCCGTTCGAGAGCATTACGTAATTCACGGATATTCCCTGGCCAAATGTACTCATATAGTCTTTCTACTACTTCTTCTTCCATCCCACTAATCGTCGTTTCCAGGAGGTGGTTAAGTTGTTTTATCATGACATGAGCAAGAATAGGGATGTCTGTCTGTCGATTTCTAAGTGCGGGTAAGGTAAAACTAATAACACTTAACCGATAAAATAAATCTTCTCTAAACGTTTTATTGCGAATCATTTCTTCTAAAGGAGCATTCGTGGCCGATAATAATCGAACATCCACTTGAATTTGTTCGTTGCTGCCCAATCGAAAAAAACCTCTTCCTTCAATTACTCTTAACAACTTAGCTTGTAGTGCCAAAGACATCTCGCCAATTTCATCTAGGAAAAGTGTTCCGCCATGTGCTGCTTCCCACTTCCCTGCTTTGCCGCCTTTATCTGCTCCTGTAAATGCTCCTGAAACATATCCGAACAGTTCCGATTCTAGTAAATGTTCAGGAATAGACGCACAATTAATCACTATAAATGGTCCCTTTGATCGATTACTAGAATGATGGATGGCATGGGCAAACATTTCTTTGCCTGTTCCACTCTCCCCGCGCAATAGAACCGACGTTTTCTTTTTTGCTGCTTTTTCTGCATGTTCTATTAATTGTTTCAGTCCAGGATCACGAGTAATAATATCCTCCCAGACATATTGTGCCTTCTCGTTTATCCTCCCTGGCCTCCCTTCTTCTAAGGCTGAATATTCTGATTTATTAACACGTAAGATTACCTCCATCTGTTCACGTAAATCCATGGTAGATTTCGATAGAGCTAAAACAAGGTCTCTTTGAGTTAATAATCCCGTAATCTTCCTCTCCCCATCTACGACTATTCCAGTTCCAAAGGGAGAATTATGTATACTAGCTGCTTCGATTTTCATGTTTGCAGGCAGTGACTGTACATCTTTAAGTATATAGGGAGCAATTGGAGTATCTAAGGGTGATTCCTCAACAATAAGCTGCAAAAAGGCACCGCGCGTAAAGACCCCTGCCAATTTCCCCTCCTCATCACCAATCGGAATAGTATTAAACCTCGTCGTGAGCATAAATTCTGCTGCGTCTTTCAGTGTAGCTGTTTTATATAGATAGCTGTCTATCGTTTGCATCACATCATAAATTCTCACAGTTTCCTCCGTTTATTCAAATTTTTTTCTGGTTTAGGAGTATCGTAACGTGGTGTTATGCCAACGTCAAGCCAAATAAATCCATATTCTAACAAAAAACCGAATACAGTTTCTGCATTCGGTTTTGATTATTTTTTAATTATAGTTGTATGGCTGGACCAAAAAACTCATAGTGAATCTGTTCTTGTGAGACGCCCATACTGGTCAAAGTCGCGATCATACTACGTAAGAAAGCAACTGGTCCACAAAGATAATAGTCCGCATTCATATCATGTTCGAATTTACCTAAGAAGTTAGCATCCACATAACCGTGTTTACCAAAATGACGATCAGTGAAATCCTCGTCAGTCGGATTTGAATAAGCAAAGGCTAAGCGATAATTAGTTAAAACTTCATTGTAAGAGTTCAATTCGTTTTTAAAAGCTTGAGCAGATCCATTTTGCGAAGCATGAATAAATGTGACAGGCCGACTCGGCTGCTGTTCAGCAACAGTTTGAATCATACTCATAAACGGCGTGATCCCAACTCCTCCGCTAAGAAAGACAATCGGCTTAGTTGGTTGACCAAGATCCAACACGAAATCTCCAGCTGGAGCAGTCAATTCAACTGTGTCGCCGATGTTTACGTGCTCATGTAAAAAATTAGATGCTTTACCTTCAGGTGTATTTGCCGCACTTTCACGTTTGACAGAAATTCTAAAACTATCTTTTCCAGAAGCCGCTGATAAGCTGTACTGACGATTAACTAAATATTCCTCTCCAGGAACACGTAAACGAATGGTTATGTATTGGCCC
>NZ_JAZVJO010000044.1:0-2447 GCF_059453735.1 Peribacillus sp.
CACTTACTTAAGTTAATCTCTATAATTTTCCCATGCCCATTGTCGCTGCTTCTCTCGCCATTGGTCATGGGATTTTTTCTGCCCTCCGCTTGTTCTAGTACAGAACACATAATTTCATCAAGCTAGATATTTGTTATATTGCAAAGGCATTGTTAAAATAACAATACAGACTACGGACATATAAAGGAGTAAACAGCATGGAGCAAGGAAACCCTACACCATATGAAGCCATTGGAGAAGGGCTTTTACACAAATTAATCGATGTATTTTACTCCAATGTAAGCCAACATCCGGATTTGATACCGATATTTCCAGATGATTTTACTGAAACGATACGTAAACAAAAACAATTTATGACGCAGTATCTTGGAGGTCCTTCTCTTTACACAGAAGAACATGGTCATCCGATGTTACGTGCTCGTCATATCCCATTTGAAATTACACCTAGACGGGCAAAGGCATGGCTGCATTGCATGAACAGAGCCATGGATGAAGTAGGTCTTGAAGGAGATCTCCGGGAATTTTTCTTTCATCGTCTCGATTTGACCGCACAACATATGATTAATACTTCCGAGACGGACGGGAAAGGAGTAGAAATTTGAGCGCTCAAAAACCAGTTTTCATTGTTTCTGATTGGATTACCTCGCAGCATTCATATGCAGGAAAAAAACCAATAGAAATTTATGTTTTTATTGATCCTTTGTGTCCAGAATGCTGGGCCATGGAACCGGTACTTAAGAAGCTGCACATTGAATATGGACATTTATTCAGTATTAGGCATGTAATTAGCGGAAAACTCGCTTCACTTAATAACGGAAAAAATAAAAATTTTGAAAACATAGCTCAAGTTTGGGAAAAAACTGCCAGTCGTTCCGGTATGTCTTGTGATGGGACGATTTGGGAAGACAATCCAATTTCTTCCCCTTTTGCAGCCTCTATTGCGATTAAGGCTGCAGAGCTTCAAGGAAAAAGGCTGGCAGCACGTTTTCTGCGAAAGCTCCAAGAATTTTTATTTGTAAATAAGCAAGATATTTCTAATATAGATGTTTTAACAGAATGCGCCCGTCAAGTCGGACTTGATGTTACTGAATTCCTCGATGATATCCATTCAACGAGTGCCGCAAGAGGCTTTCAATGTGATTTAAAGATTACTTCTGAAATGGAAGTCAGCGAAATCCCTTCCCTCGTGTTTTTTAATCAAAACATTGAAGAAGAAGGAATTAAAGTATCTGGCGCATATCCTTATAGTATCTACGTGAATATCATCGAAGAAATGCTTGGTACACTTCCAGAACCAAGTGAGCGTCCTAAGCTCGAAGAATTCATGAAGTCCTTTCAATTCGTTGCAACAAAAGAGATTGAAGTGGTTTATGATATGACTAAGAATGAAGTAGAATGTCAGATGAAGCGCCTTGTTTTGAAACAAGTTGTCCAACGGATCCCGGCTAAATACGGAACCTTCTGGAAGTATATTAAAAAGCCAGACTGCGAAAGATAAATCACCGCAGCCTGGCTTTTTTTAGATTTAACCAAATAAAAGCCCTGCAAATTACTTTGCAGGGCTTTTTCTATAAAAACGAACAAAGGGGATGGGAGAAATTTCACAATAAACAAAAGGGGATTTCGTTACATGTGAGTTGTTACAATTTCTACTTTCAATCTTAACAATATTCCTCAGCAGCATCAAGTTCTTGATACCAACTTCACAATATTGTCACTTGTAAACCATTGGAATTCCTGGAAATCGCGAGTTTGCAGGAATTCATCTATAAAATACGAACAAAGGGGATGGGAGAAAGTTTTCACGGTCAAACAAAGGGGTATAAGTTTGTTTGTGATAAACTTCACAATATAAATATACCAAGTTCTCGACTGATTTACAAGTAAATGTGATAGATTTCACAAATTCGTCATATTTAGGATTCTAGTTCATAATCCGACGCATATGTTGAATATAATAACATATAATCCGGAGGAAATTCGAATGAAAACAACTATTTATCCCTGTTTATTTTTGGCAGCTTTATTTCTTCAAATCCTTGCTTTTCTAGATGCATTTCCACTATTAATCAGCTCACCCATTCTCTTCATTACCATATTTATCTTATTAACAAGAATCACCAAACAGAACCATTTTAAAGGCTTCTTTCGGGCCGTTAAATAACACCAATTACACTAAAACGGAAGCGTAATGAGAACGTTTCTATTTTTTATGCTTGACTTTTCTGTCTATTCCTCGACTTAGGGTCACCTGTACTAGGCAAATAGCAACTTGAACAGTTCTCATTCGGCCCTAACTGGAATACATTCGGCCCATTCCGTCTTTTATTCGGCCCTTTTCCTACTTTATTCGGCCCTTCTTGCTTTCCATTCGGCCCTAAGACTTCTTGATACTCATTTTTGACAAATCCTTTCCATGCTTCCGCAAGTAAAACTACCATGAGAGC
>NZ_JAZVJO010000045.1:0-2538 GCF_059453735.1 Peribacillus sp.
AGATTTTACTGATGGATGAACCTTTTTCTGCTTTGGATGAATTTTCTCGAGAACGTTTAAATGAAGAACTATTGTCAATCTGGAGTAAGTATGGGAATACCGTGGTTTTTGTTACACATAGTATTTCTGAAGCCATTTTTCTTTCTGATCGTGTCTTTGTGCTTTCTCCGCATCCGGGAAGACTTTCTGCAATTGTAGAAATTGATCTTCCTCGTCCTCGAACAAAAGAAATGAGGAATAGTCCGGAATTTTATCAGCTTATTTCTGATATTCGAAGCAGCTTTGAAGGGGTATAGAGGATGAAAAACTACATACAGCTTACACGTTGGACACCAACATTGGTCTGGATTGTAGGGCTTCTAGTTATCTGGGAAATCTGTTCTTGGTTTCTGCTGCAGGTTTTACAAGTACCTCTAGCTCAATCAAAACTGCCTTATATTCATGAATTAATGTATACGATGATGGAATATGGAAGCACGCTTTTTTCTGAGGGATGGGTTACCTTTACAAACGCAGCAATTGGTTTCGGATTGGGTGCTGTGGTAGGCATCTTATTAGCGATTTTAATGAGTTTATCGAAATGGGTAGAACAATTAACTTTTCCGTACGCAGTTGGATCCCAAATGATTCCCATCTTAGGTTTGGCTCCTATTGTCTATGGAATCGTGCATGATGATCAATTATCAAGAATTATTATTGCTGCTTATATTACTTTTTTCCCTGTGGCACTAAATGTGTTAAGAGGTTTACGCAGCGCAGATCCAGCCGCCGTTGAACTTATGCATTCTTATGCGGCTAAGCCTTGGACTGTTTATTTAAAACTACGTTTTCCAGCAGCCTTGCCCGGATTGTTTAGCGGGTTGAAAATTGCGGCTCCATTAGCGGTAACAGGAGCAATCCTTGTTGAATTAATGGGTGCTACAAAAGGCTTGGGGGTCATTATGCTTCGCAATCTTTATTATGGTCCATCTCATAATTACATGTTTTGGTTAACGGTTATTGCAGGAGCGTTACTCGGGATTTTCAGCTATTTATTAATAACATTAATTGAACGTATTGTTGCTCCCTGGCAGCCGGAATTTCGGTCAACAGGAGGTGACGAGTAAATGGTAGGTAAACCAGCAGAAAAGAACGTGAATTGGGAACTTGAAACGGTTTCAAGTTCCCAATCAATACGTGTAATCAATCCAAGGGTGCAAACTCGTAGGAACAAAATAGGAAAAATTCGTAAAGCAGCACTCCCGCTTGCAGCAGGTATTTTATTTATGCTGTTATGGGAGTGGCAAGTGTTCCATCGTATTCTCCAGCTGCAAACCTACCAACTTCCATTACCATCTGCTATCTGGGAAGCGATATCAGTAAATTGGGAAACGCTGCTGACCTATACAAGATATACCTTTATCGAGGCAGCAACAGGTATGGTGATTGGCTCCTCAATTGGATTTGTTTTCGCATTATTTTCAGCTTCTTGGCCTAAATGGGGGAAAGGCGGATTGTCGGTTGTTGTGGCGGTAAATGCAGTACCAATTGTTGCTTTGGCACCTATCATGAATCTTTGGTTTAGTGATGGAATGGGGTCAAGAATTGCAATTGTTACGATTACAACAATGTCAGCTATGGCGATTAATGCTTATAAAGGAATGACGATGGTTGATCCGTTAGCACTTGATTTAATGCATTCCTATGCAGCAAAAAAACAGCAGGTGTTTAAATACTTGAGGATAGCTAATAGTCTGCCCTTTGTTTTCACTGCACTAAAAATTAATACAACAGCAAGTATGATTGGGGCAATCGTCGGCGAGTTTTTCTTTTCATCTCAAGGGTTAGGTTACCTCCTTTCCAACTCAATAAAAGTAGCTAAGATGCCTTTAGGGTGGGCTTGTATCGTTATGGCCGCCATTGTTGGAGTCATATTTTACCTACTGGTAGAGCGGGTAGAAAAGATTTTTTTAAAGTGGCATCCATCAGAAAGAAATTAAATGTTTGGGGGGATTTGTATTGAAAAGGGAATTTAGAAAAACGCGCAAAGGAATTATTTTAGTTGTGATGGCCCTTAGTTTACTGTTGGCAGCCTGTAGTAAAGACAATGAGTCATCTTCAGGAACTTCCTCAGAAAAGCTCACACCAATAAAGTTACAGTTGAAATGGGTACCGCAAGCACAGTTTGCTGGTTATTTTGTCGCTATGGAGAAGGGCTACTTTAAAGATGAGGGACTTGATGTAACGATTGTACCAGGCGGTCCTGATATCGTTCCTGAACAGCAAGTGTCAAATGGTGCTGCAAATATAGGGATTGGTTGGGTAGCTAGCTTATTACCTCATCAAGAACAGGGACTGCCCTTAGTTCAGATTGCCCAAATGTATCAAAAAAGCGGGTTACTCCTCGTATCTAAAAAAGAAAAAGGAATTCAGACAGCAGAGGACTTAGCAGGGAAAAAGATTGGTAACTGGATGGGTGGTAATGAATTTGAATTATTAGCGTTATTTGATAAATATGGATACGACCAAAACAAAGACCTATCTTTTGAGAAGCAGGGG
>NZ_JAZVJO010000046.1:0-3226 GCF_059453735.1 Peribacillus sp.
CGGCATACCAATAACGATTGCTTTTATCTTTTCACCATCCTCCCCCTTTTGCGGGTGAGTAATTTCTTTTTCGACGGTTTTACCCTCTGTAAAGACGCGATGGAAATCGGAATCGTTTTCCAAAAATTCATAGGCAATCCCAGAATGAACGCCTTCGTTTGAAGAATATACAACAGATTCATTTTGAAACACAACGATTTTTGTTTCATCCCCAACAAGTTCTGAACTTATCTTCAGCACTTCTTCAGTATTACTGTGTTCTTTAGTAATTTGTACAATACGATGAGCTGTTGTTGTTAAATTATTCTCCACTTCTTCAATTTGGAAATTTTCGAAAAACTCAACTAGAAAAACCGTCAGAATTAATAGAACAAATGTAACCAGCAATAGAATGGTTGCCCATAGTTTCCCTACAACACTTCTCCAAAGCATCAGTCATTGTTCACTTCAAATTTGTATCCAACGCCCCAAACAGTAACAATCATTTTTGCCGCGTTTTCAGATATTTTATTCAATTTCTCCCGCAAGCGTTTAACGTGCGTATCTACTGTTCGAAGATCTCCAAAAAATTCATAATGCCACACTTCTTTCAATAACTGTTCTCTGTCAAAAACCTTATCTGGTGTTTTTGCCAAGAAGTATAATAATTCATATTCTTTCGGTGTTAACGAGACTTCTTTCCCACCTGCTGTCACCCGATGGGCATCGTTATCAATCATTAAATCAGGGAATACAATAACATCTTTTGATGCAGATTCTGCCTGTAAGAATCCATTTGAAGAAGAACGGCGCAAGAGCGCCTTCACACGCAAGACCACTTCTCGGGGACTAAACGGCTTCACAATATAATCATCCGTTCCTGCTTCGAAGCCTTGAACTCTGTTAATTTCTTCACCTTTAGCAGTCAGCATAATGATTGGTGTTGATTTAATTTCTCTTATTTCCCGACAAACCTCGATTCCGTCTTTCCCTGGCATCATTACGTCGAGAAGAATTAAGTCATAATCATTTTCACTTGCTTTCGTTATCGCAATATCTCCGTTCTCAGCTTCATCTATCAAGTAATCTTCTCTTTCAAGGTACATTCTTAAAAGCCGGCGTATTCTATCTTCATCATCAACCACTAGAATTCTCAATTCATTATCCATTTTACTCATCCTCTCTATCTCTTCTCTATAGTTTATCAAAAAAGAGCAGAATTTCTATAATTTTTCGTTTTCTCTCATAAAGTGAACGGAAAATAGACATCATATCGTCACTTCTCTGACTAAATTCGCCTAAAAAAAGACAAATTAGCTAGACTCGTTCAATAATTCTATAAAAAAAGGCCATAAATTTCCTTTCCCAATTACTAATAAAAAAAGCGCTGTTTTAAGTAACGGGCAACCCGTTAACAAAAAACAAACGCTATGGTTCATTATGCGTATGAATGTAGTCCTTTAATGACTAAGTTCACAACAATAAGATTAAACAGGATAATACCAAAACCGATTACGGCAAGCCAAGCAGATTTTTCGCCCTGCCAGCCTTTTGAAAGTCGTAAATGTAAAAATGCTGCATAAAATAACCATGTAATAAGTGCCCAGACTTCTTTAGGATCCCATCCCCAGAAACGGCTCCAAGCAATTTGAGCCCAAATCATGGCAAATATCAATGCACCTAAAGTGAAAACTGGAAAACCAATCATAACTGCACGATAACTAATTTCATCCATTAAATCGAGATTGACATTCTTAACCATCGGTTGAAGCAGAGCGCCAGCACGTTTTCGGAATATCAGACGATAAAGTCCATAAAGGACAATTCCTGCCCCAAGAGACCAGATTACTGTATTCGCCTTTCTTCCACTTAGTATAGGCGGGAGGTCAAAAAACGGTTCGAATGCATCTGGTGTCTCGAGTTTACTTTCATGTGGTCCTACAAGAGCAGGCATGGTATATTCCATGACAGCTGTTTGTCCACTCTTATCTACCCATGTAAATTCTGCTTTATAGTCCATTGCTTTAAACCCGCTTGATACAAGTACAAAGCCAACGGTACAAATCAAAAAGAACATAATCGCTTCCAACCAAAAGGTTTTCTTGCTTCGCTTTGACTGATCTACTGATTTAATTAAATAAATTAAGCCTGCTGCAAAACTGACAGCTAATATGGATTGACCAATGGCAGCAGTCGTAACATGGATATGCAGCCAATCACTTTGCAGAGCAGGAATTAACGGGGATATTTCCCGCGGGAACATACTTGCATAAGCAATAATTAGTAAAGCAACGGGAAGAGTAAACACGCCTAAAACAGGTGTTTTATACATATAATAAATGCCGATAAAAGCTCCCACCAGCATCATACCAAAGAAGGTGGTAAATTCAAAAAGGTTACTAACGGGCGCGTGTCCGCTGGCAATCCATCTCGTAATAAAATAGCCGATTTGAGCAATAAATCCGATCGTTGTCACCCAGATGGCCATAAGTGCCCATTTACTTTGCTTCTTTTCCGTATGTCCTTTTTTTTGTTTAATGGCCCCACCGAATAAGACTGTTGCCACTAAATATAAGACAAATGCTGCATATAATAAATTACTGCTTAATTCAGCCATTGAAAACTTCCCCCTTTTTGGAAGACGGCTCATCTTGAGCTTGATCCACCGGTTCTTCTATTTCTGTCCCTTTAATTACTTGTTCGATATCTCTTTTCAGGCCGTGCCAGTTTTTATTTGTATGACCTGCAAGCCAAATCTGGCCATTTCTTCTTTGAATCCATATCCGACGATGATTCCAATAACTCCCCTGAATTACTCCAATCATAAAGATCCCGCCGCCAATGAATAACAGCCAAAGTGTCATATCTTTTCTAACTGCTAAGCCTGCTGCATTTCGCGTTTCTATACCCGCAAACGCAAGTTTATAGGTGTTTTCCCCAAGTGGTTCTAATGTTTGTTTAATAGCAACAAAGCTCGTCTCGCCTTTTGGCTTATCAGGTGTATACATAGTAAATACGAATGCAGGATTATCTGGTATTTTTGATTTAGTGATAGGTGTTCCCTTATCATCAAACTCAAAATCTGGGAAATAGCTTTCAAGCTCTACTGAATATCCTTCTTTTAGTTCATATTTAGGTTTGGGGTCATTAAGATCGACCGTCATCCTGCCAAACGATTCTTCGGTTTTTTTATTAATCAAATCAAAAGTCATCTTATTTAATTCATCTTTTTTATAATCCATTTGAT
>NZ_JAZVJO010000047.1:0-2119 GCF_059453735.1 Peribacillus sp.
TGGTTTACCTTTTGAGTCTAATCTAACTATCAACCCCATCCTTTTCTCCTTTCTCTGATGGATAGTAACTACCAAGTCAGAGAAAGTCTCTCAAAGAACTCCCTCTGTTTATCCCAAGGGAAATCCTTCTTGGTAAGAATATTGTATCACAAATGGATGTGATTTTCCACTTGTGGTATTATCATGAAATGCTTGACTTTTTGCCCCAAAATGT
The DNA here is from genome assembly GCF_059453735.1 of Peribacillus sp. NCBI lineage: Bacteria > Bacillati > Bacillota > Bacilli > Caryophanales > Bacillaceae > Peribacillus > Peribacillus sp. The sequence goes on from NZ_JAZVJO010000047.1 coordinate 215, forward strand.
AATTATATATATAGAAAAGCTCGACCCGTTGTTGGAATTAACATTGGGCCCAGAGTTTTTTCTTTTTCACCAAAAATAATCGTATCTGTCTATACCGAACCTCTTTCATAGTTTAGAACATCTTCTCTAATAAATCCACCCATCACTTTAGCATCTCAGCGAATGCTTCAATTTCAGCATCCTTTTCTTTATTCGGCTTTGACTTTGGTTCAATGAATACTGCTGTTTTCTCAATTTTATCAATTCCCAAAGTCTTAGCTAATTTTGCAAATGCTTTTTCTGCACCGGAACCACTCTGACAGACAAAAGCAACTATGCTCTTTTCTTCTAATTCTTCTTTGTTATCCTCGATAAATGTTCTGATAGGCGGGGCAAAATTCGATGCCCATACCGGAGATCCAAATATAACCCTGTCGTAATCACTAAGGTTTAAAGTGTACTCTTCAAGCTCTGGTTTTTCGGCCATCACCGCACTCTTGCCACCCCAAAAGAATTTCGCAAAACCTTTATCGTGGTAAGCCTTCTTAGGAATAAGAGATAAACTATCTGCTCCCGTCACAGCCTTAATCTTATCTACAACAAATTCTGTATTTCCTTCCAGCGAATAATAAACTATTAAATCCTTCATTTTTTGCTCCTTTCAACTTCATTTTTATTCATTAAATGAATTCCAATATGACCTATACCAAGAATTATCACAGCGATTCCCAATAATATGTTCCTACCGTATATCGCTAACAGTAAAAAAGCAAAGACTGGAAGTGTTGCACCTGCAACTAGTATCCCAAGCAGACTTCTGTAGAAATCCCTCATACTCTTCGGGCTTCTGAAATATCTAACCCAATAAACCTCGTATAGAATCATCAGTGCAAAAGCCATAATAAGCCACCATGACCAACCTGACCATATATTTATATTAAAATCTTCGAATATCAACACAATGCATGAAACCGATACTTCGCCTACTCTTTCGAATACTTTTAGAACCTTATTTTCATTACAGACATATTTATCATAATCTATCGGTTGGTATCTGGTCCAAATAATATTCGGCACAATCAACATCAAAAGAAAAATTAAGCCAACATAGGAAAACCCAAAATGCATAATCTCACCCCCAAGTCATCTTATGTTTTATAGTAGTTTTTTAACATTTTCTTTGCTTTAGTACACCATCTCAGATATGCTTCGTATGTTTCAATACCAAAAGATGTCGTTAGCAAATAGTATAAATGATCTTCCACTTCAATGGCTTTCTCCAACGTCTCCTGATACAGCTTTAGAACTATTAAATCCTTCCTTATCTGCTCTTCAAATACTTCTATGTTATGAATCGATACATCTCTTCCACCTGCTCCGCCAAAAAAGAGTTTAAGCAGCGTCTCGTATCTAAGTTCATTATGTACCTGTTCTGATTTTAGCCAATCACCAAGTGATCGTCTGCCGGCCTCCGTAATTTGGTAAATGCTCTTTTCTCGCCCACCTACCGATGTCTCAATTTTCGTTATTAGGCCTTGAGTCTCCATATTCTTCAATGCCGGATAAATATTTCCAAAACTCCCCTTCCAGAAAAAGCTAATTGCACCGTCAATTCGTTTTTTAATATCATAACCAGTTAAATCTTCATGACTTAACAGCCCCAGAATTACCATGTCTATTTTACGTTCTCTTGCCATATATACCATCCTATCATTAATTATAATATATCTTTTTGATATATCGTTTTGATATATAATAACAATTCCAAGAAAGGTTGTCAATCTTTACAATAAAAAATCCTGTCATCCCCATTAAATATTTTCACATTTATTTTAATCTTTTAGTTTCATTTAAGGTACACATATTATAATCTTCTCAAGAAGGGAGATGATTTAATGAAACTTAACAAGAAAATTACAATTCCGA
>NZ_JAZVJO010000048.1:0-19989 GCF_059453735.1 Peribacillus sp.
ATTTCTTCCATAAGTCTGCGCACACTATTATCAATTTCGTTAACATTCACGACTATGTACCCTTCACGCTGATTCATCTGGGCCACCTTCAAGATTCCTATTGCTGAACCAATCGCATCCATGTCAGGGAATTTATGACCCATAACGATTACTTTATCGCTATCCACCACGATATCTTTAAGGGCATGAGAAATGACGCGTGCACGTACCCTAGTCCGTTTTTCCATGGGATTGGTTTTCCCCCCATAGAATTTCACTTTACCGTTTGCTTGTTTAATGGCCACTTGATCACCGCCGCGGCCAAGAGCTAAATCTAAACTTGATTGAGCAAGGGTTCCTAATTCAGGGAGCATAGACACCCCTGAGCCGACCCCAATGCTCAAAGTAAGCGGTACATCTTGTTTTGCTGTTGTTTCCCTGATTTCATCAAGGATTGAAAACTTTACTTTTTCAAACTGATGCAGGATTGCTTCGTTGAATACAGCAATATACCGGTCTGAGGATGTCCGTTTTAAAAAGGCACCATTATCTTTTGCCCAATGATCAAGCAAAGATGTAACCATGCTGTTAAGAGAGCTTTTTCGCTGATCATCCATTCCTTGTGTTAATTCATCATAATTATCGAGGAAAATAATCGCGATTGCTGTACGTTCATTTTCATATTGTTTCTCAATTTCAACTTGTTCCGTGACATCAAAAAAGTACAACAGCTTTTCTTCCACTTTATGAATTACCTTAAATTTACGATCATGTAGGGTAACCGTCTCTGTCTCAATATCCTGCTTAATTAACGGAACTATCGTTTCAGCTACATCGTATAAAGATCGTCCAGCGAGTGAATCTTCATCAAAACAAGAAGCTAAGAATGGATTCGTCCATTCAATATACATATCATCGTTAATAAGCATAATACCAATCGGCATTTCCAGCAGTGCTTCTTCGCCGACCTTTTTTAGACGGTACGATAGAGTAGAAATATACTCCTCTGTCTCACGATGATTACGTATCTCCGTTCGCAGGGCGAAAAAAAACATAATAGACAGAACAAGCAAACCTAAAAGCGCAGTCCACCAATTATAATAAGCGAGCATGCCTACTAGCAGGACTGCAACACTTAAAAGCCCGTAAAGCGGGAAAATCACCGCATTTTTTTTAAAATAAGATGGCATAATTTCAGCTCCTAAAAGCACCTATAAAATAAGTCTCTTTACTCTTTCTTTTTCGCAATGCTTTGACGAAAAGGAAAACCTAAATCTATTATACCTAATATCCTAACTATAGACTGTACGATTGGTAAAACAAATGAACCAGCAAGCACCAAGTAAGGAATGACCTTTGGCCACTTTTTCACGTGAGCAAAATAGAAGACAAAAGAATAACCTTGAATCAGGATAAGTATCTGCAAAATAAACATTAAATTGACGAGTGCCAGATACATAAAGCTAGTTTTTTCTGGGTTCACAACCAACGTCAGAACCATAGTAAGTAAATAATACCATAAAAGACTTTTAGGCAGTTGTAGTTCTCTAAATGAAGGCCATTGAATTTTCATGTTGCTGAAACGCTTTATAATTGGCTGTGAGACAAGGAAAAACAATATTACGATTATTGCTGAGACTAGAACCAAGAGCGTTGGCAGCAGAGTATTCATCATCTCAAACATATTGTTTACATCTTCTATTCTTTCTTTTGGGATCGTCTGCCCAAAACGTTCTAGTATTTCGGTAGATTTGACCATAGAGGTATCAACGATGGTGAAGAATTCATCTATAGGATTAATCTTAAAAATCCAACTAGTGCCCCCCAAAACAGCTAATATCATACCTAGTACGACTAATACCGTGTTCACAAAAAGCATAATAAAAGGCTGTTCTCTTTTTAAACAATAACCTATTGTTATCCCTGTTAAACCCATAAGGAGCGTCAAGGGGATGGCAAACATTGTACCAAATATCAACGTTAGTACGCCCGCTATAAAAAGAAAGCCGAATGTCCAGGCTGTACTATGCTTTAATGCCATTAAAATAAATGGAATCGGTAAAAAGAAAAACAAAATACTTCCAATAATAGGAAGGTAGATCGTCATTAATAACAGTACACTGTAAAGTGCAAGCAGCACTCCGCCTTCGGTAATCTTTCTTCCACTGTTCAACTTTCCACAACCTCTCCACTATTCAACCAATCTGTCATTACATTGATTACTGTTTCTTCTATTTTATCCTGTAAAACGGCTTCATTTCAATTATTCACTTCTTATAGGGAACTTATCTTCATTATTTCCCATTTCAGCTTGTTTATTGTATGTATTGGATAGAGGACTATAAAAGCTAGAAGGCTGTCCATAATAGGTCAGCAAATTATTTACTAGTAAAAATAAGATGGAGTGTAAAAGGTATGTAATAAAAAAAGCCCTGTAAGGCTCCTAAAGAGCAAACAGGACTTTAGTTAAATGACTTATTCACCAGTAACATATGGTAGTAATGCCATTGTACGTGAGCGTTTAATAGCAATCGTCAATTTACGTTGATATTTAGCGCTAGTACCCGTTACACGACGTGGTAAAATTTTACCGCGTTCTGAAACGAATTTTTTAAGAAGATCCACATCTTTGTAGTCGATGTGAGTAATTCCGTTTGATGTAAAGTAACAAACCTTTTTACGCTTACCGCGTCCTTTACGTCCACCCATTGCCATAATATATTTCCCTCCCTTATTTAAAAATGCCTTGTTTGTTCAATATCAAAATGGCAGATCATCATCAGAAATATCAATCGTTTTGCCATCATTAGCAAATGGATCGTCATCTACACGAGTGTAGTTGTTATTGCTGCGTTGATTCTGGTTAGTATTTTGACCTTGGCCTTGTCCAAATGGATTATCATAGCTGCTGCTGTTGCCGCCGCTGTTATTGCTTTTTTGATTACCATAAGAACTACTTTCCGTCTTATTGCCTCCGGTACTACCCTTTGGCTCTAAGAATTGAACACTTTCAGCTTGTACTTCAGTAATATACACCCGTTTACCATCTTGACCTTCAAAATTACGTGTTTGGATACGACCGTCCACACCAGCTAGGCTTCCTTTTTTAAGGAAATTAGCGACGTTTTCTGCCGGTTTACGCCAAATTACACAATTGATGAAATCTGCTTCTCGTTCACCCTGCTGGTTCGTATAAGTACGATTAACCGCCAAAGTGAAGGTTGCCACAGGTACTCCATTAGGTGTATATCGTAATTCAGGATCTTTAGTTAAGCGACCTACTAAAACTACGCGATTCATCATAAGAATCCACCCCTAAGTTTTCCAAAATGGTTAGAAATGTTTATCTATTAAAATTATTTTTCGTCTTTTGTTATCATATGGCGGATAATGTCTTCACTGATCTTAGCTAAACGATCAAATTCTGATGTCGCAGTTGAATCAGCGTTAACTCTTAGAAGCATGTAGTAGCCATCACGGAAATCATTGATTTCGTATGCTAAGCGGCGTTTACCCCACTCTTTTGCTTCAGTAAGTTCCGCACCATTATCAGTAAGGATTGTGTTGAAACGTTCAACTAACGCTTTTTTAGCGTCTTCCTCAATGTTTGGACGGATGATATACATAATTTCGTATTTTCTCATCTCTGTCACCTCCTTTTGGTCTAAGCGGCCCATTGGGCAAGGAGCAATTTTTATAATTACTCACAAGAATAAATTATAGCATAGTGATTTACATTATGCAACGAACTGTCCTAATAATCTCCAATGGGATATAAATGATAACTCGATTGATCTAATCAACAAAAAAACATGACCTCTGCCTATTAGCAGAGGTCTGTTTTTACACGTTGAATCGGAAATGAATAACGTCTCCATCTTGAACAATATATTCTTTACCTTCAAGACGCACTTTCCCAACCTCTTTAGCTGCACTGTGGCTTCCTGCAGCAAGCAGGTCTTCATAAGATACGATTTCAGCACGAATAAATCCGCGTTCAAAATCTGTATGGATAATCCCCGCACATTGAGGAGCTTTCATACCTTTACGGAAAGTCCATGCGCGTACTTCTTGTACCCCAGCGGTAAAGTACGTAGCAAGGCCTAATAACTGATAAGAAGCACGAATCAATTGATCCAGTCCAGATTCTTCAATTCCTAACTCAGAAAGGAACATTTCTTTTTCTTCACCTTCGAGCTCAGCAATTTCTTCTTCAATTTTGGCACAGATGACGATAACTTCAGCATTTTCTTTCGCAGCATATTCTCGAACAATTTGTACATATTCATTGTTCGCTGCATCGCTTATTTCATCTTCACTTACATTAGCAACATATAACATCGGTTTAGCTGTTAAAAGGTGCAAGCCCTTCACGACTTTTAGCTGCTCATCGGTAAACTCTACTGCTCGAGCAGGTTTATCTGCTTCCAGTGCTTCTTTAATCATTACAAGCACTTCATGCTCAATCACTGCTTCTTTGTCTTTTTGCTTTGCCAGCTTTCCAACACGATCAATACGCTTATCAACAGACTCTAAGTCAGCAAGAATTAATTCAAGATTAATGACTTCAATATCATCAAGCGGATCCACTTTTCCCGATACATGCGTAATATTATCATCACTGAAACAACGAACAACCTGACAAATTGCATCTACTTGACGGATATGAGAAAGAAATTTATTACCAAGACCTTCTCCCTGACTTGCGCCTTTTACGATCCCAGCAATATCTGTAAATTCAAAAGCAGTTGGAACTGTCTTTTTAGGCTGAACTAGTTCTGTTAACTTTTGAAGACGGTAATCAGGCACCTCTACGATTCCAACATTTGGATCAATCGTACAGAACGGATAGTTAGCTGATTCTGCACCAGCTTGGGTAATTGCATTAAATAAAGTAGACTTACCAACGTTTGGCAAACCAACGATTCCTGCAGTTAAAGCCATTTATATTTCACTCCTCTGAATTATCTATCAAGATACAGCATATTACATTCCGGAAATAGACATAAACCTTTCCCAATTATAGATTTTGCCTGTAGAAAAGTCTAGTCTCTACCCAAAAGACACCATTGGGAATAAGAGAAATACGTTAGAACCAAAGAAAAAAGCATGGTCTATTCCTCATGCTTTTTCAAAACCTTTTTCATTTTTCGAGAAAATTCGCGCCTTGGCAGCATGACACTATGACCGCAGCCTTCGCATTTAATTCTGATATCCATACCTAACCGAATGATCTTCCATTGGTTATCTCCACATGGATGGGGCTTCTTCATCTGAACAACGTCATGTAATCCATATTCCTTCTCTTCCATGCCTCATCTACCTTTACCTATAGACTTTTAATTTCCCGGACTCCATTCATGTTGGTCTAAACAATCCTTTACTTCTTTCCTGAGCACCCTGCTGATTGTTATACTCTTATTGGGTAAGGTTTCTGCAGTAATCCTCAACACAATTTCAGTTGGGCTTAGGGTTTCAATCCCGAGTATCTCAGGTGCCTTCACTAATTCATTGTATTTATCGGGTAAAGTACTGAGCATCGCAACAATGGCACTTTCAGCTAACTGTACATTTCCGTCATAAGGAAGCGTAACATCGACCACGGCAACACTGTTTAGCATTGAATAATTGGTCACTTCAAGAATACTTCCGTTTGGAATAACATGAAGCTGACCCGTCACGTTTTTAATTTTGGTTGTTCGAAGACCAATTTCAAGGACTTCTCCTTCAAAATCTTTCACCTTAATATGATCGCCTACAGAGAATTGATCTTCTAAGATGATGAAAAACCCTGTAATAATATCCTTGACCAGACTCTGAGCTCCGAAACCAATGGCCAAACCAACGATCCCAGCTCCAGCCAGTAATCCCTTAATATCTAGTCCACACACTTCTAATGCCATAATCAAAGCAATAAAATTAACGATATAAGTGATAACATTTTCTAAAAGTTTTAATAGAGTTGCTTCCCGGCGTTCTGATACCCTGATCGGACTTTTAGAACGAACGAGAAAATATTTAGTAATCACTGCCTTGCTTACTCGAATAACAAGTCTTGATAAGAAGAAAATAAGAATTAACTGTAAAATACCTCCACCAAGATCTATCCATAACTTTTCATCGAAAAATTCTTTTTTTAGTTTACCTCCAATATAATCCATTAAATCCACCTATTCTGCATAAAAAAATAAAAAAAGTAGTGTAAATCTATCTTAACAACAAATATTGGGTTTTTGTATAAAAAATATTTGGGTATATAAGTAAAACCAACAATAATCCTGCTGACTAATACTCCGCAGAATAACTATATGTTCTCCAATGTAAAAACTCTTTAATTTTTTTTGATAAATCCCCCGCAGCATGTATACCCTTTCCTATTTATCCGTATACTGTTAGTACTAGTTAAGAGGAGTGGAAGCGATGAATCTGAAATCGAGTTTTTTTGATAATAAAAACAGCTTGAGCAGAATCTTACATGAAGATCTTGATGCATCTAAACAAATATCCAAGGAATTGCTCTCATTGCTTCCTGTCCAACCAAGACCGATTGTTATCGCTTGTATAGGAACCGATCGCTCAACCGGTGATTCTCTTGGCCCTTTAGTAGGCACTCTTCTACAAGAAAAAACCTCATCTTCCGAGTTTTTTGTATATGGGACCCTTGAAGATCCCATGCATGCTATGAATCTTAAAGAACGCCTGAATGATATTCAGCAAACTCATCATAACCCTTTCATTATTGGTGTAGATGCCTGTTTAGGGAAAGTGAAAAGTATAGGAATAGTCCAGGTCGGTGAAGGACCCGTAAAGCCAGGGGCTGGTGTAAATAAAGAATTACCAGCGGTCGGGGATGCCCATATTACCGGTATAGTCAATGTCAGCGGCTTTATGGAATTTATGGTATTACAAAATACCCGGCTCAATCTTGTCCTGAAAATGGCCACGACCATTGCAAATGGTATCTATTTTGCCAGCAATCAAATTCACCAAAAACAAGCATTCCAACCATTCAATTGGACATTTGATCAGGAAAAGACACTGTAAGAAGGGGAATATCTCCTTCTTTTTCTTTTGCAGACGACTCTTATACAGGAATAGTAAAATAGTAGACGATTGAGATCCGTAAGCAAATATGCCACTCTGATTTCGATAGTGAACATCATACTTCAATCGGGAATATTTTTAACACCCTTCCCGCCAGCTTGCTTCCTGATGCAAAATCCATTAACCAGTGTACCTAACAGAACCACTTCCAATCCCCTCTTTTTTCACCTAAACCATATACAAAAGAAACCATCTATAAAAGATGGTTTATGAAGAAGGAGAGTTCTGATCTAATATCTCCATAATTCGTTCTAAATCCTCTTCAGAGAAAAATTCGATTTCAATTTTCCCTTTTTTCTTTGTTTTTTTAATCGTGACCGTCGTACCAAATCGTTCACGCAAATTCGCTTCTCTTTCCTTTAGAAAAACATCTTTCTTTTGTTTTGGCTTAGGCGTTTCACGTGGAACATCCTGATTTAACATATGAATGTAGGTTTCTAGCTGACGGACGTTCCATTGCTCTTTAAGTACTTTATTAATCACTTCATGTAAGCTGTTTTTATTTTTTAAAGAGAGAAGCGCCCTGCCGTGACCCATCGATATTTTTCCAGACGAGATAAAAGATTGAATATCTTCAGGAAGAGCTAGAAGGCGAATATGATTAGCCACATGGGGCCGGCTTTTTCCAAGTCGTTTTGCTAATTCTTCCTGTGTGCCTCCTAGTCTTTCTAATAAAGTTTGATAGGCGACAGCTTCCTCAATGGGATTTAAGTCTTCTCGCTGAAGATTTTCTAAGATAGCAAGCTCCATCATTTGCTGCTCGCTCATTTCTCTTACTACAACCGGAACAGTCTTAAATCCAGCTTCCTTTGCTGCTCGGTATCGCCTTTCTCCTACGACGATTTCATACCCTCTTATACTTTTTCGCGCAATAATCGGCTGTAGTATTCCATGTTGCATAATCGAATTTTTTAATTCTTCTATCGCCTCAGGACGAAAAACTTTCCTAGGCTGATAAGGATTTGGTCTTATTTCCTTGATTTTAACTGCCTGTACCATATCATCTTTTCCCGTTTCTAAATTGGGAAACAGTGCATTAAGTCCTTTTCCAAGGCCTTTAGCCATTTGCAACCACTTCCTTTGCCAATTCTAAATAGACCTCTGCTCCCCGTGACTTTGGATCATAGATAATAATCGGTTCCCCATGACTCGGTGCTTCACTCAGTCTGACATTCCGAGGGATGATCGTTCGATACACTTTATCCTGAAAGTACTTTTTTACCTCTTCAATGACTTGGATTCCTAAATTCGTGCGAGCATCAAGCATCGTCAGCAGCACGCCTTCAATCCTCAACTCATGATTAAGATGTTTTTGTACAAGGCGAATCGTGCTTAACAGTTGGCTTAACCCTTCAAGTGCGTAATATTCACATTGGACAGGAATTACAACAGCATCAGCAGCGGTCAGTGCGTTCAATGTTAACAAACCTAGTGATGGCGGGCAATCAATAATAATATAATCATAGTCTTCTTTTACCTCTTCAAGTGCCCTTTTTAAGCGTACTTCCCGGGAAATAGTTGGAACCAGCTCAATCTCAGCACCTGCAAGCTGAATGGTCGCAGGGATTATATAAAGTTTTTCAACTTTCGTCTCTCTAATGACGTCAGATGCTTCTACGTCATCAACCAATACATCATAAATACATTGTTCCACATCTGCTTTATCAATTCCTGCCCCGCTTGTGGCATTCCCTTGAGGATCAATGTCCACCAATAAAACCTTCTTACCTATGTAAGCTAAACACGCACTCAAGTTAACAGAGCTAGTCGTTTTTCCTACACCGCCCTTTTGATTGGCGATGGCGAGAACCATTCCCACGGTGTCACCTTCTTTCTAATCATAGTATTCTATCAATATTCATTATTTATCAGTAAAAAATAGTAGAAATTACTATTTATTTTCCAATTTTAGTTTACCATGAAAATATGCGTTTCGACTCATTTTCTCGTACTGAAGTGAAGAGGGAAAAGAAGGGTTTCAAAAAAACCCGGTAATCATTGATTACCAGGCATGTAAACCATTTATTTTTTCTTGGGGATTTTGATAGTGAATTGATAATACTCCTCAAATTCTTCTTCTTCAGAATCAAGATTAATCCCGTTATCCGTTACCATAGAAAGAGATTGTCGGATTGTATTAACCGCGATCCGCATATCCTTGGAAAATGCTTTCCGTTTCGGCTTCGGTTTTTGCTCGGTACTGAGCAGTCTAACTACCCGTTCTTCGGTCTGTTTAACATTCAAATTGCGTTCAATGATTTCCTCAAGAAGCCTGATTTGTTTTTCAGGGTTTTTCAAAGGTATCAATGATCGAGCATGTCGCTCCGTAATTTGCTTGTTGAGTACCGCTTGCTGGACTTCCTGTGGAAGCTTTAACAGTCTAAGCTTATTTGCTACAGTAGACTGTCCTATTCCCAACCGCTGAGCAAGAGCTTCTTGGGTTAATTGATGCAATTCTATAAGTTTCCCATAAGCTATCGCTTCTTCAATGGGTGTTAATTCTTCACGCTGGAGATTTTCTATAAGTGCTACTGAAGCCGTTTCAGTATCATTAAAATCTTTTATAATGGCTGGAGCCGTTTCCCAGCCAAGCTTTTGCATGGCTCGGAAACGCCTCTCACCAGCAATTATTTCGAATTTCCCTGATTCATACTCTCTCACAACAATCGGTTGAATGATGCCATGTGTATGTATCGTCTGAGCTAACTCGGAAAGCTTATCATCATTAAAAACTGTTCTTGGTTGATATCGGTTCGGGACAATGTCGGAGATGGAAAGTTTCATGATTTCATCATTTCTATTAGGTTCTTCCATCTCTTTCTGTTGTTCCTCTTTTTCGCCTAACCCGAAGAATCGCGAAAAAGGATGCTTCATACTCCTACACCACCTTTACAAAACTCCCACATAACATATTCTCTATAGATTTACTAAAGTCCTTCATACTCGGCAAAATTGTTCAAGCCGGTTTGTACTTACTCAATCGGCATTTTATTTGGAGTACCCGGTTTACGCGGATATTTCCTAGGTGTTTGCTTTACCTTTTGAATAATAATAATATTTCTTTCGCTGTTTTCTTCAGGTAAAAGAAACGGATGAACTTGATCCAATTTTCCACCCATAGCAGTAATCGCCTTTTTTCCAATATCTATTTCTTCTCCTGCACTAGCTGCCTTCATTGCAATAAAGGTGCCGCCTGGCTTAACCAGAGGCAGACATAACTCACTTAAAACTGACATCCTGGCAACTGCTCGGGCCATAACAATATCGTATTCTTCCCGTTGGTCAGCTTTTTGAGCAAACGTTTCAGCACGATCATGATAAAACGTCGTGTTTTTCAACTGAAGAGAAGCGGCCAGATGCTCGAGAAAAGAAATCCTCTTATTTAACGAATCAACAATGGATACCTGAAGATTCGGGAAACATATTTTCAGCGGTATACTTGGAAAACCCGCTCCTGCGCCTACATCACAAATCTTATAAGATTTAGTAAAATCGAAATAAAAGGCGGCGCTGACAGAATCATAAAAATGTTTTAAATAAACATCCTCTTTTTCAGTTATGGCCGTTAAATTCATTTTTTCATTCCACTCTACCAAGAGCTCGTAATAGGTTTCAAACTGTTGCAGTTGAAGAGAGGAAAGCTCAATTCCCTTCTCTTTCAACTGTAACGAAAATTGTTCTATTTTCATGAGTTAAACATCCTTTTTAGGTCTTTTATCCTTCAACACGCGCAATTTTTCCTTGTTCTAAATAAACAAGTAATATTGAAACGTCTGCAGGGTTAACCCCTGAAATTCTTGATGCCTGAGCGATAGATAGCGGCAGCACCTGTTTTAGCTTTTGACGTGCCTCTGTAGCCAATCCTGAAATGGCGTCATAATCAATGTTAACCGGAATTTTTTTGTTTTCCATCTTTTTAAGCCTATCTACTTGCTGAAGGGACTTTTCAATATATCCTTCATATTTGATTTGTATTTCTACCTGTTCGGTTACATCATCATCTAGCTCGATTTCACTTGGTATAAGCTGATTTATATGGCTATAACTCATTTCTGGACGCTTAAGCAAATCGGAAGCACGAATGCCATCCTTTAACTCACTGCCGCCGCCTTCTGTTACTATGTGCTGTACTTCTTCAGTTGGTTTAATGAAAATTGATTGTAATCTGGCTTTTTCTGCTTCAACGGCTGCTTTTTTTAAGCTGAATGCCTGATAACGATCTTCTTTAATTAAACCAATTTTATGACCAAATTCTGTTAAACGAAGGTCTGCATTATCATGGCGAAGCAATAGACGGTATTCTGCCCGGGATGTTAAAAGTCGATAAGGTTCATTCGTTCCTTTTGTAACAAGATCATCTATTAACACACCAATATACGCGTCTGCACGGCTAAGAATCAATTCTTCTTTTCCAAGTGCCTTTAATCCTGCATTGATTCCGGCCATCAATCCTTGACCAGCAGCTTCTTCATAACCTGACGTTCCGTTGATTTGACCAGCTGTATATAAGTTTTTCAACTTCTTCGTTTCAAGTGTAGGCCATAGCTGAGTTGGAACAATTGAATCATACTCAATCGCATATCCAGCCCTCATCATTTCACTTTTCTCTAGACCGGGAATAGATCGAAGAATTTTATGTTGAACTTCTTCAGGTAAACTAGTGGATAATCCTTGTACATAAACTTCTTGTGTATTACGTCCTTCTGGTTCCAAGAAAATCTGATGACGCGGCTTATCATTAAATCGAACGATTTTATCTTCAATGGATGGACAATAACGAGGACCGGTCCCCTTAATCATACCTGAATACATGGGAGAACGATGAAGATTATCATCAATAATTTTATGAGTTTCTTCATTTGTATACGTTAACCAGCATGGCAGCTGATCCGTGATAAACTTCGTTGTTTCATAAGAAAATGCACGATGTTCTTTATCACCTGGTTGAATCTCAGTTTTACTGTAATCAATTGTATGGCTGTTAATTCGAGGCGGCGTTCCTGTTTTAAAACGAACCAAGTCAAATCCAAGCTCCTGCAAATGCTCGGAAAGCCTAATGGATGGCTGTTGATTATTGGGACCGCTTGAATATTTCAAGTCACCAAGAATAATTTCTCCGCGCAAGAATGTTCCAGTCGTAATCACAACTGTTTTAGCTCGATAAACGGCACCCGTTTTTGTGATAACCCCTGTACAAACATCGTCCTCAACAATCAGCTCTTCAACCATTCCTTGAAGCAGCGTCAAATTCGGTTCATTTTCAATTGTTTTTTTCATTTCCTGCTGATATAAAAATTTATCTGCTTGTGCTCGTAAAGCACGAACAGCTGGACCTTTTGCTGTATTCAACATTCTCATTTGGATATACGTTTTGTCGATATTTTTTCCCATTTCTCCGCCTAACGCATCAATTTCCCTTACAACAATTCCTTTTGCAGGGCCGCCAACTGATGGATTACACGGCATAAACGCGACCATATCAAGGTTAATCGTAATCATTAATGTCTTAGCACCAACTCTAGCTGCCGCAAGACCTGCTTCACTTCCTGCATGTCCTGCCCCAATGACAATTACATCATAACTTCCAGCATCATATTGCATTCTTTTCCCTCCTACTAATTTTTATTTTCCTAAACAAAATTGTGAAAAGAGCTGATTGATTAAGCCATCTTGCACGCTTTCGCCAATAATTTCGCCCAGCAGTTCCCATGCTTTCGTAAAGTCAATTTGAACTAAGTCTATAGGTACCCCCGCTTCAATCGCTTCAATGGATGATTCTATTGCTTGTAAAGCTTGACCCAACAAGGCAATATGGCGCGCATTCGAGACATACGTAAGATCGCCTACTTCCAATGAACCCTTAAAGAATAATGACGCAATCGCTTCTTCTAAATCATCGATTCCTTGATCTTCTAGAAGAGAGGTAGATACAATTTGTTTCGCACCAATTTGTTTAACTCGATCGAGATCAATCTTTCTAGGAAGATCAGTTTTGTTAATGATAACAATAACATCCATACCTTCAATTGCTTCAAATAACAATTCATCTTCATGTGTGAGTTCAGCTGAATTATTTAAAACAAGCAGGATTAGATCTGCTTCCTTCAAAACCGCACGAGAACGCTCAACGCCAATTCTCTCAACAATATCTTCAGTTTCACGAATGCCGGCTGTATCAACCAATTTTAGTGGAACGCCTCTAACATTTACATACTCTTCAATCACATCACGTGTCGTACCTGGAATATCAGTAACAATCGCTTTATTTTCATGTACTAAGCTATTAAGAAGTGAGGATTTCCCCACGTTTGGTCTCCCAATAATGACCGTTGATAATCCATCACGTAATATTTTTCCCTGCTGAGAAGTATTTAGAATTTTTTCTATTTCCGTTTTCACGAAATAGGCTTTTTCTAAAAATAAACGGTGTGTCATTTCTTCAACATCATCATACTCCGGATAATCTATATTAACCTCGACTTGTGCGAGGGTTTGCAAAATTTCTTGTCGTAATCGACGGATAAGCTGTGAAAGCCTTCCCTCCATTTGACCTAATGCAACATTCATTGCTTTATCTGTTTTTGCACGAATTAAATCCATTACGGCTTCTGCCTGTGAAAGATCTATCCGCCCATTTAAAAAAGCCCGCTTCGTAAATTCACCAGGCTCGGCCAATCTAGCTCCTTGAGATAGAACCAGCTGCAGGACACGATTTACTGAAACGATTCCGCCATGACAGTTGATTTCCACTACATCTTCACGGGTAAAAGTCTTCGGACCCTTCATGATAGAAACCATCACTTCTTCCACTGTCTCTCCCGTTTTAGGATTGACTAAATGACCATAATGAATCGTATGTGAATCAGCATCTTCTAAACTTTTATTCCCCGGACCACGGTAGATGGAATCAGCAATTTGATAGGCGTCATCTCCACTGATCCTTACAATGGCAATGGCACCTTCTCCCATTGGCGTAGAAATAGCTGTAATTGTATCGAATTCCATTTGTCTTTCACCTCGGTTTAGTTAGAAGTTCACGACTATTGTCAGGAGCTTACAACCATGTAATTATCTATTATTAAAAAAACTTTAATTGAACCCTAAATTACTACAATATCATAGTAATACTATGAAAAAAAGCAGATAACCCTTTGCTTATTCCAAGTTATCCACATATTTTGAGAATGCAGCTAGTTTATTTTAACTTATCCACATGTGAATAACAACAGGGCGGAAACTGTTCCCTTTTCAGCGTTTAACGGCAAATGCTGGGTGAAACATGAAAAAGGTCCTTCTGCCATTGGCAGAGGGACCTTTTTAGGCTTTATTTTTTGGAGAAATGATTACATGACGGAAAGGTTCTGCACCACTAGATGTCGTTTTGATTTTCGGATTTTTCAAAAGTGCATTATGAAGAATCTTTCGTTCATATGAAGGCATCGGTTCAAGAGAAACTTCTTTCCCAGACTTATGTGCTTTATCTGCCATTCTTTCAGCTAATTGGATCAGCGTATCTTTCCGCCTTTGCCGATACCCTTCAGCATCGACAACTATCGTAATATACTGTTTAGAATGTCGATTTGCGACAAGCTGAGTTAAATATTGAAGCGAATTTAATGTTTGACCTCTTTTGCCGATTAATAAGGCAATTTTTTCACCGGATAAATGAAAGGTAACAACTTTCCCTTCCCTTTTTACCGTAATTTCAGAATGAACATTCATTTTTTCGCTAATATTCTTAAGAAATTGACAGGCTTCTTCGACAGGATCCGGCAGCAACGAAGCATGAACGACTGCTTTTCGTGCACCTATCCAGCCAAAAAATCCTTTTTTACCTTGATCGACCACTTCAATTTCGACTCTATCTCTAGTGGTGTTCAATTGAGCTAAAGCAGATGAGACTGCGTCCTCGACAGATTGTCCTGCAGCAGTTACCTGTTTCACTTTTTCTTTGCTCCTCCCGCATTTTCGGCAGCTAATTTTTTCATATCTGGACCTTTGATGACTAATGTTTGAACAATCATAAAGATATTACCGACTACCCAATATAATGAAAGAGCAGCTGGGAAATTAATTGCAAAAATCAAAATCATAACCGGCATGATATAAAGCATCATTGTCATTTGTGCAGCCATTTGCGGATTGGACTGAGTACCAGCCATCGTAATTTTTTGTTGAATGAAGGTCGTAATACCCGCAATAATTGGCAGCAGGTAAATTGGATCTGGATTTCCTAAATCAAACCAAAGGAAACTATGTTTTGCAATTTCTTCGGTACGACTAATCGCATGATAAAACCCAATTAAGATTGGCATTTGGACAATCAACGGGAAACAACCTGCAAGAGGATTAACGTTATATTTTTTGAAGAGCGCCATCGTTTCTTGCTGAAGCTTTTGTTGAGTTGCTGCATCCTTAGAGGCGTACTTATCTTTCAGTTCTTTCATTTCTGGCTGAATAGCCTGCATCGCTTTTGAACTTTTTGTTTGTTTGATCATTAATGGGAGCATTGCAAAACGTATAAGCAACGTAACGACAATCAAGCCTAATCCGTAACTATTCCCCAATAACTCAGAACACCAAATAATCAGCCTGGATAATGGATAGACAATATATTCATTCCAAAAACCACTGCTGCTCGAATCAATTGGTTTATTGATCTCGGTACAACCTGCTAATAACATCGTGATCGATGCCAAAGCTATTATTAGTATGATTCTTTTCTTCAACCGTAATTTCCTCCAATCTTCAAAACAATCTGATAAAAAAACTCAATTCAGAATCCAGGATGCATAGCGTCCTGGATTCTGATGGTTGTCCCATAAGGGATTCTTATTTAAGAAGCACTCCCAAAAAGCTTATCTATGTTTAACTTTTATGACTATATAAAGGATATTATCTTTTTTTGGATTGGAAAGTCAGCGAATCAGACCGCTTTAGCACATGTGTTAAGCTGCCTTTCACTTCAGAAAATTCCATATCAGCTGCAGGTTTACGGGCAATCACCACATAATCCTTACCAGTTTGGATGTTTTCTTTTAATTCTAGAAAAGATTGTCTGATATATCTTTTCACTTGATTACGAACAACAGCATTCCCAATTTTTTTGCTAACGGAAAGACCGATTCTAAAATGATCCTGATCTGGCTTTTCAAGGACATAGACAACAAATTGCCTATTAGCGAATGATTCACCCTTTTTAAAAGCCAGCTGGAATTCATCATTTTTTTTTATTCTTAGCTTTTTTTTCATGCTTTACACCTTCAATAACCTTAATTGGGACAAATTAAGAACCGCTGATTATGAGAAAAAAAGACCACTGAAATTTTTCAGTGATCTATGCAGATAATACTTTTCTGCCTTTGCGGCGACGTGCAGCTATAACTCTACGTCCAGATTTCGAGCTCATACGGCTACGGAAACCATGAACTTTACTATGCTTACGCTTATTTGGTTGATACGTACGTTTCATTTATGACACCTCCCTGAGGAATAACAGTTAAAGACAGTCTAGCTAATTATATAGATCAACCCAGTAAATTGTCAACCTTTCCTTAAAATTAATTACGGTTGCTATAAATGTTCCGCAAAGAACTTTGGTTGATCATTCACCTAACCTAAATGAAAAACATGAAGTTTATTGTTATTCCAGCACCCTGTGGATAGTTTTTCGACACTATTTTTATTATCCACAGGCTTTTCGCATACCTTTACACATAGTATTTGGCTGTGGAAAAGTTTTTCCCACAGCCTGTCCAACTTGTGGATAAACTTTTCTAAGCCATTGCAACTAGTACAAATATCTGATATTATATTTGTGTTTTCACTCTGGATAACTAGCGAGGACAAAATAAGTTATCCACAGATTGTTAATAACATGTGGATAGATTTTCCCAGCTGTGGATAATCCGTTGTCCACAAACAGTGGATAATGTCGAAAACCGTTTATCTTCCTTATTATATATTTTCTCCTATACCTGTTGATGAATATTTATCCTATTTATTAAAATGAGCTTACTTACTCCTGTACAATAGTTGTACAGCAAAAAAATGAAGTATGTATCTTTGTCGAGCATGCAAGGCAGAAGTCGATTAATCTGTCCTTTTTATATTTTTTTTTAAGAATTTTGTAAAGGAGGGATTGTCTTGGAAAACATCGATAGTTTATGGAACCAATCACTATCTAAAATGGAAAAGAAGATTAGCAAACCCAGCTTTGAAACGTGGTTAAAATCAACTAAAGCTTATATGCTTCAAGGAGATATATTGACGGTTACCGCTCCAAATGAATTTGCACGAGACTGGCTGGAAGAGCGCTATTCTCATCTTATCTCTGAAGTATTATTAGAATTAACCGGCGAAGAGCTGGAAGTTAAATTTATTATCCCCTCTAACCAGGAAGATGATGAGTTCATTGTTCCTGCACCTGGGAAGAAACGCAAAAAGAATGAAAATGCTCAAAATGATTTTAACCAATCTATGCTGAATACAAAAAATACATTTGATACGTTTGTTATTGGGTCTGGAAACCGATTTGCTCATGCTGCTTCACTTGCCGTTGCCGAAGCACCTGCGAAAGCATATAATCCACTGTTTATTTACGGGGGAGTTGGTCTAGGAAAGACTCATCTTATGCATGCTATTGGTCATTATGTACTCGAGCATAATCCTCGAGCAAAAGTAGTATATTTGTCTTCCGAAAAGTTCACGAATGAGTTCATTAACTCCATTCGTGACAATAAAGCCGGAGAATTCCGAGATAAGTATCGCAGCGTTGATGTTCTTTTAATCGATGATATTCAATTCTTAGCTGGAAAAGAACAGACACAGGAAGAATTTTTCCATACGTTTAATGCTCTTCATGAAGAAAGTAAACAAATTGTTATTTCTAGTGATCGGCCGCCAAAAGAAATTCCTACACTGGAAGATCGTCTGCGTTCTAGATTTGAATGGGGCCTGATTACAGATATCACACCTCCTGATCTAGAAACTCGGATTGCCATCCTGCGTAAAAAAGCTAAAGCTGAAGGATTGGATATTCCTAATGAAGCCATGCTTTATATTGCCAATCAAATTGATTCCAATATTCGTGAACTTGAGGGAGCGCTTATTCGTGTTGTGGCGTATTCTTCCTTAATAAATAAGGATATTAATGCGGATTTAGCTGCAGAAGCACTAAAAGATATCATTCCAAGCTCTAAACCGAGAATTATCACCATCCTTGATATCCAAAAAACGGTTGGTCAGCATTATAGTATTAAACTTGAAGATTTTAAGGCTAAAAAACGAACGAAGACCGTCGCTTTCCCACGTCAAATTGCTATGTATTTATCCAGAGAGCTGACTGATTTCTCACTTCCTAAGATTGGTGATGAATTTGGAGGCCGAGACCATACGACAGTTATTCATGCACACGAAAAAATATCGAAGCTGCTTCAAACTGATTCACAATTGCAAAGACAAGTAAAAGAAATCCAAGAACAGCTCAGGGTATAAGCTCTGGAAACTGTGTATAACTTGCTTGCATTTACACACAGTCTGTCCACATGTGGATAGACTGTTTCCCCTTGGCTTTTCAAGGGTTATCCACATATCCACAAGCCCTACTACTATTACTACTATCTTTTAAATAAAAAATATTATATATATATGCGGCTAAAAATGAAAAAAGCACTCTATTTTAGGAGGATGTAAAATGAAATTTATTATCCAGCGTGATCGTCTTATTCAAAGCGTCAATGAAGTCATGAAAGCTGTAACCTCCCGAACAACTATTCCAATTTTAACTGGGATCAAATTAACGGCAGATTCAGAAGGTTTAACATTGACAGGCAGCGATTCAGATATTTCTATTCAATCATTTATTCCTGTTGAAGAAGATGAACATGAAATTGTTGAAGTAAAAGAAAGTGGATCGATTGTCCTTAATGCACGCTTTTTCGGTGAGATCATTAAAAAGTTACCTATGGATACCGTTGAAATTGAAGTTCATAATAATTTTCAAACGACCATTCGCTCAGGTAAAGCTGAATTTAATTTAAATGGCTTAGATGCTGAAGAATATCCGCACCTGCCACTTATTGAAGAAGAAAATATGATTAAAATACCAGCTGATCTTTTAAAATCTTTAATTCGTCAAACCGTGTTTGCAGTGTCCACCTCAGAAACACGCCCCATCTTGACAGGTGTAAAGTTAGAGGTTCAAAACGAAGAGTTAACCTGTATTGCAACAGACAGCCATAGACTAGCAATGAGAAAAGCGCCTATTGAAAGTAAACTAACGGATGCTACTAGTGTGGTCATTCCAGGGAAAAGCTTAAATGAACTGAGCAAAATTCTTGATGATAACAACGAAATGATTGAAATGGTTATTACAGAAAACCAAGTGCTGTTTAAAGCAAAAAATCTATTATTCTTCTCAAGATTATTAGAGGGTAACTATCCCGATACATCCCGTTTAATTCCTTCAGAAAGTAAGACAGATGTGATCGTTCATGCAAAGGAATTTTTAAAAGCCATTGATCGTGCATCTTTATTAGCAAGAGAAGGACGTAACAATGTTGTCAAACTTTCAACTCTTCCTGGAGGAGTCATTGAGGTTTCTTCTAATACACCGGAAATTGGTAAAGTAGTTGAAGAAGTTCAAGCAGAACTCATTGAAGGTGATGAGTTGAAAATATCTTTCAGTGCTAAATTTGTTATGGATGCATTAAAAGCGCTCGAAGGTACGGATATCAAAATTAACTTCACAGGTGCTATGCGCCCATTTGTTATCCGCTCTATTCATGACGATACAATGCTGCAATTAATAC
The DNA here is from genome assembly GCF_059453735.1 of Peribacillus sp. Taxonomy (NCBI): domain Bacteria; kingdom Bacillati; phylum Bacillota; class Bacilli; order Caryophanales; family Bacillaceae; genus Peribacillus; species Peribacillus sp. The sequence goes on from NZ_JAZVJO010000048.1 coordinate 19,896, forward strand.
TTCCAGTTCGAACTTACTAAGTTAAACCATTAATTTTTTTCCATAGAAAAGGTCTGTTTAACAGGCCTTTTTTCTGTAGGTTACATTTAAAAAC
>NZ_JAZVJO010000049.1:0-2698 GCF_059453735.1 Peribacillus sp.
TTTCCTTTTAAATCTTCATACATCCTTCATCTCTCCAACTCATTATTTTTTTGTAAAACCAAGAACGACTCCCCCGGCAATAATCAGCACACATCCGCTGATAACCAAGACCAGCTGCTTCTTGGATTTTTTTTCACCTAAGAGAAAAATTCCTCCAAGTGTCGAAATGACAATACCCATCTGTGAAAGTGAAAAACCGACCGCTACCCCAACCTTAGGGTTAGCCAACAATAAGCCAATATTCCCGACTGCCCACATAATACCAGCAAGGATATTACGAACTGCGTATTTATTAAATGGTTTGTGTTTCATGGAAAGAATGAGAGATGCCCCCACCATACCAATAGCCTGCGGCAGGATCGCTGCCCAACCATTTATATCAAACCATCTAATAATCACTACGTATAACACATAACCTGCGGTGGATATAGCAAGAAAGGTGATACCCTTTTTCATATTGCCTTTCTTATCATCACTCTTACCGCCCATACCGGTTAAAACGACACCTGAAATAATTAAAAGAAGTGCAATGATTCCTAAAATGATCGTGGTTTGAGTACTCCATTCCTTAAATATTACTACTCCAAAGAATGTGGTTCCTAAGAGCTGTAATCCAGTCGAAATGGGGACTGTCTTAGATACGCCTAAATGTTTCACACTATTAAATTGATTCAGTTGGCCTAATGCCCAACCCATCCCTGATATAATTCCAATAACCCAAATTAATCCATCCATTTCAGGCTGTTTAACAAAAAACATCACTATTGAAAATAAAAATGCACCTACTGTAATTCCAAGAGTTTGAGCGTGAGCATTTCCACCTAACTTTTCACTGACTAATACAAGGCTCCCCCACGTTATTGCTGGCAGCAGTGCATAAAAGATTCCATCCATTACCATGTACCCTTCTCTCACAGATTTCTTTTTTACGTTTTATAACGTTGTTCTTATATTCCCCGTTATTAGAAAAAGGAAACGCAATATAGTTTTCTAAAATAATAATACTATGGTACGAGAATCCAATTGACAAAATTCAGATTACGTTTTAATCTATATGTAAACCTATTTTCACTATAAGTTTACATATAGAGCGGAGATGAGAAAGTGCAGCAGCAATCTACTCATGAGAAATTAAAAACGATGATGATTATTTCTATTTTCACAGCTATTATTTGTATTTTAGCTCAAGTTACCATCCCTCTGCCTATTGTTCCTATTACCGGTCAAACCTTAGCAGTTGGTCTTGCCGCAACGATCTTAGGTTCAAGAAAAGGGAGCTTAGCCGTTGGGTTATATCTAGTGTTAGGTGCTGTGGGTATGCCCGTATTTGCTGGAATGAGCGGTGGCATTGGAATTGTAGTTGGACCAACTGGCGGATACTTGCTAAGTTATCTGCCCGTCGCCTTTTTAACCGGCTTTCTTTTAGAAAAAACTAATTTCACTATTTTTTATGGCATACTAGCTAACATTATTGGGATGATTCTTACACTATTATTGGGTACCCTCTGGCTAAAAGTATCTCTGTCTCTTACCTGGACTGCTGCATTTTATTCAGGTTCGGCCCCATTTATCCTGGTAGGACTGATAAAAGCCCTTTTAGCGGGATATCTTGGCATTACGATTTATTACCGTCTTAAATCGGCGAGGCTTCTCCCAGTGAACCCAAAAAAATCCGGCATCTACTAAAAGTAGATGTCGGATTTTCCTTATTTTTTCTTCATATATTCTCTTTCCGTTCCGTCCGTAAAGGTTACATCAATTTCAAGCTTATCATAGTCCTCATCTAAGTTAAATACCTTAGTGACTTCACTGAACACCTCTTCTTCAGACGTGTCTTTATCGAAAGTGAGTTTTTCTAGTTTTGGCAATAATTCATCCATTGCTTCATCGCCATGCAGATGGGTATCCTTAAGTTCATCTGTAATCGAAGCTTCTGTTTTATTATTTTCCGTATCATACTCCGCATTATATTCTTTATATTTTTTATTTTTCTCATCCACAAGATATTCTACATCAAGATCAAAATCTTGATAGGCAATCGTAGATGTTTCTGCTGATTCCTTATTCCCTGCATTATTTTCGGTTTGGTTTGTGTTATTTTCTGTTTGATCTGTATTCTCTGTCACATTAGGTTCTTTCACTTCATCCTTATCGTTACATCCAGTTAACAGAAACATAGCAGCTGCGGGTACAGCTAGGACTTTTAATGATTTTTTCATCTATGATGCCTCCTATTGTCAAATTCTATCTACTGTTAGTATTTCCTAATCTCGTCCGAATAAACCAATAAGTCGAAAATTGCCCAAAGAAAACCGACAGAATTATGTTTGCCGGTGCGTTTTATAGGTTGAGAGGGATGATATAAAAGAAAATAGTAAAGAAATGTAAGATCGATCCTGAGAGAACGAATATATGCCAAATTGCATGATGAAAAGGAAACGCTCTCCAGACATAAAAAATGGCGCCAACCGTATATAATAGTCCTCCTGCAATAAGAAGCTGCATTCCTGCTGCCGGTATAACTTCTGTCAATGGCTTCCACGCTATCACAATCATCCATCCCATCGCAATATATAGAACCGTTGAAAGATAGAGAAACCGTTTGACAAAGAATGTCTTGAACAATGTACCTGCCAATGCTACGATCCAAACAATCCCTAGCAATGTCCATCCAAGCTTACCATTTAAAGTGTACATG
>NZ_JAZVJO010000050.1:0-2513 GCF_059453735.1 Peribacillus sp.
GGCATCCGCTGCTTTTTTAAACTCTCCTAAACGTTCTTTTCAAAGGAGTGGTTATTATAATTATATACCCGCTGTTTTCAAAACTAAACCTTTTTCGACAAAATTATTTTAATTTTGCTAGGATAGGGAAAAGTTCGTGCAAATTAGTTATTTCATAGTCAGGTATAACATGATTACGTTCCTTCTCATGACGGTTAATCCATACGGAAGAAATCCCTGCTCTCGATGCCCCAAGAATGTCCGTCATTAGATTGTCTCCCACCATTATCACTTCTTCTTTTTTCAAATTCATCAGCTTCAGGGCATGCTCAAAAATCCCTGGGTCTGGTTTGCCGCGGCCAAAATCACCTGAAATAACTATTTGATCAAAATAAGGGACTAATTCTGGCGTAATTTCAAGCTTAGTATGCTGTAAATCCGGTGAACCATTTGTTAACAACAGCAGCTGGTACTCTTTTTTTAACTGATTCAGAACTTCATAGGAGTCATCATACACGATTGGATTTTTCTTTCGTTCAAGCGGAAACATTTCGGCAAGCTCTTTACCATAGTCAGGGTTGTCGATTCCTAATGCTTGCAACCCTCTTGTCCAAGCATCTTTACGATAACCTGGAACAATTTCCTTCATCTTGCGGAAATTCACTTCATCATCAAGAAAGTTCCCCCAAAGCCCTTCAAAAGGATTTATCCCAATCATCTGTGTAAACTCATACGTCTCATATGATGCATACAGCTCACGTGCTTCTCTCCGCACTACTTCTTCAAGCTGCTTGACATCGATGCCGAATTTATTACCAGCTGCCCTGCATGTAGCCTCAAAAGCTTTTGCCACACTTTGCTGATCCCAAAGCAGTGTATCATCCAAATCAAAAAAGATTGCTTTTACCATATCTGACATCCCCCTTATGTACCCCAGTAATCCTCAACTTAATGATAAACTACATTAACCCGTCAAGAAAGAAAAATCCTCAAAAGCATTACTGCTTTGAGGAAAGTCATTAATTTACTATTTATGGTTTCAAAACGACTTTTATACATTCATCTTCATGGTCATTAAAGATTTTGTAGGCTTCGCTTGCTTGTTCTAGTGGAATCTTATGAGAAATAATCTCTGTTGGATCAAATTCCTTAGCAGTAATCATGTTAAAAATCTTCGGCATTAAATGAATAACTGGTGCTTGTCCCATCTTAAGGTTAATGTTTCTCTCAAATAAATTACCTAGCGGGAACATATTATATTTTGAACCATAAACACCTGTCAACTGAATCGTTCCAAATTTCCGAACGGCATTCAGACCAATGTCAATTGCACTTAACGTACCTCCTTGGAGCTTCAGCTTTTGCTCAACGGCTTCCACCACAGATTTTTTTCCGTCCATTCCTACACAATCGATAACAACATCTGCGCCTCCGCTCGTTATTTCTTTAAGGTAACTTCCCATATTGTTATACTCATCGAAATTAAATATTTCGACTTTATTCATACTCTTGGCACGATTTAATCGATATGGAAGATTATCAATAGCTATGACACGTTTTGCACCCTTCATCCAGGCAAATTTTTGTGCCATTAATCCGATTGGACCACATCCAAGAACAACGACTGTATCTCCTTTTTTCACACCAGCATTTTCAACAGACCAATAAGCAGTAGGAAGAACATCTGACATAAACAAAACTGCCTCATCTTCAAGCTCACAAGATTCAGGAATTATGAATGGCATAAAGTTTCCATACGGTACACGTAAATATTCCGCTTGTCCACCCGGATAATTCCCATAACGTTCCGTAAATCCAAAATATCCCCCTGTATCAATATCTTCATTCCTATTTGAATGATCACACTGACTTTCCATATCATGCTCACAATAAAAACAATGACCGCAAGCAATATTGAACGGGAGAACCACTCTGTCCCCTTTTTTTACTTTAGTCACCTCTGGACCTACTTCTTCTACGATTCCCATCGGTTCATGACCAATGACATAATCCTTCTGCGCAGGCAGCGCACCTTGATAAATGTGAAGATCCGAACCACAAATCGCTGTCGATGTAATCCGCACAATAATATCATCTTTCATTTGAAGTTTTGGATCTTCCACTTGTTTAACTTGAATATCCTTTGCCCCCTGAAAAGTAACTGCCTTCATTCAAACTCCTCCTAAATTAAAATAGTCTTCTATTTGTATACCCATTCTTTAGCTATTTATGTTATTTTTTAACTGATATTAAAAGAAGATCCTCTGTTTAATTGGAAAATAATGTTTCAATAATTTACATTAGTAATAGAAAAGATTACTATTAATTTATATAAATAATCAATATAAGGAGTATTATGTTGAAAAATCACGAATATTATCAAAACCAATACCGATTAATTCTTAAAAGTTTTATGGGTGTGATTTCTTTCTTACTTTTAGTCGGTATATCTGTTTCTCCAATCAACTGGAAGAACGACCCTTTCGACATGTCTTTACAAGTTGTATTAATAACAGGAATTATCCTATCGCTGA
>NZ_JAZVJO010000051.1:0-2277 GCF_059453735.1 Peribacillus sp.
TGTTTTTTATATAGATTGTTGTTTCTATAAAATCTTTATTGTTTAAGAATTGGAGTGAAAATTGGGTATTATATACTCTTCAAAAACGAAAGGGGGCAGTTCTTTGAAAAAAAACCTGTTGATATTGCTTGTGTTTTGTATTGTTTTTGTAACAGCTGCTTGTAAATCGGAAAAAACTATTAAAGAAACAAAATGGGAGGAAAATACCCCGGCTTTTACTAATGAGTATGGTGAAATGTTTGGAAAAGAAGGTAGTATTGGAATTATTGGTTCTAAAACTATTACAGAAGATGGTCAGAAGTGGATGTGGCATTTTTGGGGAACCGAAGATATATCCTATAAAGAATGGGAAGTGAAAGCTTATAAACAAGGGAAAGAAGAGGCGATAAATCCAATAAAATTCAGTGATGAAAAATTAATTCCTATTGATGAAGAAATAAACGGACACGCCCGTTCAGCCGTTTTGTTTCCATCATTGGGACTATGGAAGTTAAAGGTTTATATTGGCGAAGAATATTTCAATGAAATAATCGTAGACATTACTCAGGAATGATGGGAAGGGAAGTCAAACGATGAAAAACGTTTGGAGCTGATCCAAGAGCGTTTTTAGAAATGCAAACAATCAAGTTAAATCTTTATTATAATAAATTATGTGTTCAGCTTTATTTGCTATGCCACTAACCAGAGAAGTGGAAGGTAAAACTAATTAATAGTATAGTCATATGTACCAGATCCTGATTGTTTTTTTCTTGATCGAAGAAAGATTCAGCTGAGGGGTATTAAATATAAAATTACATTGCTTTTATTTTTTTGGCTCTGTTATCGTTTAATGTTGTTTTTATGTTAGACCTAATGCTTCTCTTCATTAGATGTGATTGAAGCAGAGAACGGCGACTCCTGCGGGATTAGCGAGCAGGGTGAGACCCCGCACGAAGGAGGAGCCTCACCGCTCGCCCCGCGGAAAGCGTCCGTTCGCAGCGGAAATCAACGAACTTTAACAGAGCGATTTTTTTAATAAAGTAAAGGCACAATGAATACTTAGATAGTTTTTTGATGATAAAAGAAAATGAGGTAGAAAAAATGATTGCAAAAACAGAAGAAGATTTTAATGGTTTGAAGGAAATAGGCAAAATTGTTGCCTCGATTAGAGATGAATTGGTACAAAAATCGATTCCTGGCGTAACGACCAAACAACTTGATGATATTGCCGGAGAACTTTTTGAAAAAGCAGGTGCAGTTTCAGCTCCAAAAGGTGAATATGATTTCCCTGGCTATACATGCATTAGTATTAATGATGAAGTGGCACATGGTATTCCGGGTAATCGGGTTATTCAAGAAGGGGATCTAGTAAATATAGATGTATCTGCTTCAAAGAATGGTTATTTCGCCGATACAGGGATCTCATTTGTAGTAGGAGAAGGAGAAGAAGTATTAACGAAACTGTGCAACGTTGCTAAAAAGGCGTTTGAAGCAGGCCTTCAGAAAGCAAAACCCGGTTCCAAAAAAAGCAGAATCGGAAAAGCCGTATTCGAAACAGCGAGACAGCATGGATTCACTGTTATCAAAAATCTTACAGGACATGGTGTTGGACGTAGCATCCACGAAGCACCTGACCATATTTTAAATTATTTTGATCCATGGGATAATGAAATTTTGAAGGAAGGGATGGTTATCGCATTTGAACCATTTATCTCAACCTTTGAAGAAGAAGTATTCCAAAAAGACGACGATTGGACCTATGCTACAGAAAAAAGCTATGTAGCTCAAATAGAACATACGATTATCCTTACTAAAAATGGTCCGATCATTGTCACACTTTAGACCTCGAAAGATGCATCCTAAGCAGGTGATTCACTGTACGTTTGAAAGGGAATGTTTCTATCTTAGTACTATATGGTATAAATGACTAAGCCTGATAGGCGGGTCAAATGGGACTGGTTAACACATCTTTCATATGGGGAGGGTTAGCAATGGATCTCCGAGTATAGATCTATTGAACGTGAATAGAAAAAGAAAGGAGATCTGTCCGTCACATTCAGAGAATGGCAGCCAGTGCAGTGAAAAGAGGGGAAAACAATGGATCAGAACAATCAATTAAGCAAGAAGACAGCTTTAATAGCAGGGGCTTCCGGATTGACTGGAAGCCGTCTGCTCCAACTTTGCTTGGACAGCGGCCGGTATGAAGAGGTGCGGGCTATTGTGCGCTCTCCTCTGGGGATCAAACATCCGCGGCTGGCAGAAACCGTGATATTGGATTTTGATGATCTGGAGGATTAC